>DATCEL010000070.1:0-13183 GCA_036510115.1 Caulobacteraceae bacterium | reverse complement strand
GTCTCGCGGCCGCGCTCGGCCATCACCTCGATCGGCAGGCAGCCGTCGAAGTAGGGCGTCCCCTCCCAGTCCTTGAATTCGGTCTTAAGACCGGCCAGGATCGCGTCGACAAAGGCATTGTATTGGCCCTGGTCCATCGGGCAGTTGATGTAGGCGGCCGCATCGCCGCCGGGGCCCGCCTTGTCATAGCGCGACTGGCGCCAGGCGATATCCATGTCGATGGTCTCAAGATGAACGATCGGGGCGATGGCGTCGAAAAAGGCGAGGGCGGCCGCGCCGGTCAGCTCGGCGATGGCGTCGGCCAGGGCGGTCGAGGTCAAGGGCCCGGTGGCGACAATGACGCTCTTCCACGATGGCGGCGGCAGGCCGGCGACTTCGCCGCGGTCGACCTCAATTGCGGGGTGCGAGAGGATGGCCGCTGTGACCGCCTGAGCAAACCCTTCCCGGTCCACCGCCAGGGCGCCGCCGGCCGGCACCTGATGGGAGTCGGCGCAGGCCATGATCAGCGACGAGAGGCGCCGCATCTCGGCGTGCAACAAGCCGACGGCGTTGTGCTCGTGATCATCAGAGCGGAAAGAATTGGAGCAGACGAGTTCGGCCAGATCGCCGGTCTGGTGGGCCGCCGTGCCGGTGAGCGGGCGCATCTCGTGGAGCACGACGCGCGCTCCGGCGTTCGCCGCCTGCCAGGCCGCTTCGCAACCGGCCAGGCCGCCGCCAATGATATGAATTCGGTTGTCATCCATGGGCCGCGAGGCTTAGCGCCGGGGCGCGTCGCGCGGAAGTGGCGCCGGGTGGCAGTTTGCCGCTATCTTGGCAGCAAGGGCCGGGGAGGCGAATCGGAATGCCCAGCTTCAAAATCGAAGACGCCGCGTTCGCCGGTGTCGGACTGCTGGGTCGCAAGCCTCTGGCGGCGCTCGCCTGGGCGTTAGTTTGGGCGGTGATGGTGGCGATCGTTTCGGTTCCTTTCGCCGGCGAGATCACCGCCTATGTGACCGCTGTCGCTCAGGCTGGCGGCCGTCCCGACCCCCAGACGATGACCCAGCTGGCCCCGGGCCTTCTCGCCTACGATGTCCTGATGTGGCTGACCGGCCTGGTGGTCGGGGCGGTCGTCTCCAGCGCGGTGTTCCGGGCCATACTGCACCCGGAAAACAAGGGCTTCGCCTATCTGCGTCTCGGCGACGAGGAAATCCATGTGCTGATGGTCAATTTCGTTTTCGGCATCATGATGTTTTGCGTGAATATCGTTTGCGCCTTGGTCCTTGCGGCGTTGATGGCGATCGGCGGCGCGGCCCTGGCGGGTCTGATGAACGTCGTCGGGTTCGCCATCGTCCTTGTCGTGATGATTTGGCTCAACCTCAGGTTTTCGTTGGCCGGCCCGTGGAGCTTCGCGGAACGCCGCTTCAGGCTGTTTGACGCCTGGGCTCTGACGCGGGGCATCGCCGGCCGACTGTTCGCGGTCGCGGTGATCATCGCGCTCATCGGCCTGGTGGTCTATCTGGCCCTGGTCACGCTTGGGGCGATCGTCGGCATGGGTCTGTGGAACAGCATGCCACGCGGGGTCGACGTCCACGGCCTGCTGGCCCAGCCGCCGGCGGTTTGGATCGGTCCCCTGGCGCCCATCGTAGCCCTGATCAGCGTCCTCATGATTATCGGCGGCGCGATCCTGACGCCGATTTTCCTGGCGCCCTGGGCTCATATCTATCGCTGTCTGGCGATCGCCAGCGCCGAGCAAGCGTCCGCATCGACCTGACCGTCGATAGAGGGAGGATTTATGACGACGATTTCCATTGGCGACGCCATCGGCGAAGGTTTCGGCCTCATTCGCCGACGTCCGTTGGCGATCCTGGGTTGGGGTCTGGCGAGAGTCGCCTTCACCGCCGCCACGCTCTCATTGATGGCGCCGTTTTACCTTGAGACGTTCCGCGCCGCGGCCGCCAGGGCGAGCGGCGGGGCGGCCGCCGCTCCCCCCGATCTGAGTTCGATGATGGCCATGCAAGGGGCGAGTTGGCTTTCGTCCATCGTCGGAATGTTTCTGGGCGCGGTGCTCTCTTGTGCCGTGTGGCGCGCCGTTCTGCACCCGGAGCGCCGACAATTCGCCTATTTGCGGGTGGGTGCGCCGGAGCTGTTCATGTTCCTGCTTACCTTCGGTTTCGGCATCGTCCTTGTCGTTGGCCTGTTGATCCTGGCGCTTCCCATTGCCCTCATCGCCGGCATCGCCTTCGCGGCCCATGCCGCGGCGGTCGGCGTGATCCTGGCCGTGCTCGGCGGATTTGCGGTCTTGGCCCTGTTGGTCTGGGCGTTCTGTCGCTTTTCGTTGGTTGGTCCGATGATGGTCCAAGACGGGAAATTCCATCTGGGCGACGCCTGGGCCCTGACCAAGGGCCACGCCGGAACTCTGTTCGCGGTGGCGATCTTGTTGATCGTGATCTTGGTGGCCCTGGAGATGGTGATCGCCGCGATCGGGCTGGCCGTCGGCGTCGCGTTTCTCGGCCAGGCCGCAGGCGGCCTGAGCCATGTTCAGACCTTCTTCGCCCAGCCGCCGGAACAGCTTCTGGCTAGCGTCACACCGGCGCTGATCGTCGTCGGTCTGGTCTCCATTCCCGTCACCGGCGCGTTTCTGGCGATACTGTCGGCCCCCTGGGCGCGAATCTATCGTGATCTGGCTCAGCCGGACGTAGCCGCGACGTTCACCTGATGGCGGCCCGATGAACGCGATTTCCATCGGCGACGCCATCGGCGAAGGCTTCGGCCTCATCCGCCGACGTCCATTGCTGGTGCTTGTCTGGGGCGGTCTGCAGACCGCCTGGTCGATCGGCCTGACGATGATGATGAGCCCGACCTATATCGGCATGACGCAATACATGGCCGCCTTCCAAAAGACGGCCAAGGCGAAGCTGTCCAGCGCGCTGTCAAACTTCTGGCCGCTGCTGTCCTTCGAAGGCCAGATGATGCTGATGGGCATGGTTTCGGCGCTGATAGGGCTGATTTTCACATGCGCGGTATTTCGCGCCATCCTTCATCCCGAGCGGGGGCGTTTCGCCTACTTGCGGCTGGGCAGGGCGGAACTGTTAATCTGCCTCTACGCGGTGGCGGCATCGATTGTCCTGCTGGTCGCGGCCGTCGCCGCCTTCATTCCCGCCGGGATCGCCGCCGCCCTATCTGGCGTGACCAATGCGCCGGCCATCGGGCTTTTGGCGGCTGTGTTGGCGCTGATCGCGGTGCTGGCGGCGGCAATCTGGATTGGCGTTCGCTTGTCTCTACTCGGCCCGATGATCGTCGAAAGCGGCAAGCTGCGCGTGGCCGACGCCTGGCGCCTGAGCCGGGGCCACGCGGGCTCGCTGTTCGCCATCGGCCTCTGCGTATTCGTCATATTCATCATCGTTACAGTGGTCCACGTGCTCCTGAACGTCGCAACCGGCACTGTTCCGATGCAGACGTTCACGCACATGGGACAACCGGGAAAGCTGCCCAGCCAATTGATTCCACCGCTCTCGCCCGGTCTGGTGGTGAGATATCTGATCGCGGTGCCGATCTCCGGTTGCACGCTGGCGATCGCCGCCGCGCCCTGGGCGAGGGCCTATCGCGATCTGGCCCAACCAGACGTGGCGGCGACATTTGCCTGAAGACCGAGTGCGTATGGCCGGCCTGGACCTGATCATCGGCGGCCTTGGTGCGGCCGCGCGTTTCCTGCCGTTGGCGTGGCGCGCGAGTTGGGCAATGCTGGCGCTCACGGCGGTGGCGACGGGTCTCGCGCTCGGCCAGGCGCCGGTCTGGTGGCTGGCGGCGGCGGTCCTGGCGATCGTCACTCGCGGCGGCCTATGGCGGCTGGCGCTCGACCTTGGGAGGCCGGGTCCCAGCGGATATCAGCTGAGCGCGATCGAGGCGCGACTGGCCGCCGTCTGGGCCCTGAGCGGGCTGTTTCTGGCCATTCTGGCCATGCTGACCCTCGTCGTCCTGCTATGCTGCGCCTATGCGGCGGCCTCGGCCGGCCTAGGCTTCAATGGCGCGGAGGTCGCCACCTGGACGCCGGCGATCCAGGGCGGCGGGCGGGTGCTGCTAGGCGCGGCCGGCGCGCTTGGCGCTGCGGGGATGGTCTATGCGGCCGCGCGCATCTCTCTCGCCGAGGCCGCCAGCGTGGCCCGCGAGAAGGTGCAGGTGCTTTCCGCCTGGACCCTGACGCGCAGGCGGGCGTTCGGCCTCGCGGTCGCCAACCTGGCGGTCGCAGCGCCGGCGATCGTACTCTGGCTCGCGCGCGGCGCGGGATGGCCCTGGCTTGTCGCTGAAAGCTTCGTCATCGTCTGGCTATGGCTTCCCATGAGCATTGGACTCATGGCCTATGCCTATCAGGCCGCCGAGAAACCATGAGACCGATTTCCCCCTACGACGCCGTCGGCGAGGGCTTCCGCCTCATCCGGCGCGAGCCGCGGGCGATGATCGCCTGGACCTTGCTGTGGTTCGCGACATTCTCGACCGCCGCCTGGATCGTCGCCGCGGGTAAGCCGGTGAGCCTGGGGATGGCGCATGGACCGGCGACGCTGGGCGCGGTCGTCAGGGGTTTCGGCCCGTTCTGGGCGTTTCTGATCGCGCTGTTTCTGATTGTCTGGCTGATCACCGCCGTGGCCGCCTTTCGCGCCGTGCTCCGGCCCAACGAGCGCCGCTGGTTCTATCTGCGGTTGGGGGCGGATGAACTCCGGCTGGGCGCTCTATCGGTGATCGCCGGACTGCTGGTGATCGTGGTCGGGGGCGCGCCGGCCTATGGCGTGTTCGTGCTGGCCAGCCCGTTGATCCATGCCTTGCCCGGCCAGACGCGCGTCATCACCGAAGCCGGCGTCGCGATCACCGTGTTCATTGAGATTTGGCTGGGCGCGCGCCTGTCGCTGATCGCCGTGGAGACCTTTTCGGAGCGCCGCTTTCACCTCACCGCCTATTGGCCGGTGACCCGCGGGCGGTTCTGGTATCTGCTCGCCTGCTACTTCCTGTTCTTCCTGGTCGTGCTCGGCCTGACGGTGGTGTTCGCCTTGGCCGAGCTGGCCCTGATCCCGGCGACGGGGGGCGGCGGAACGCCCGGCGATTTCCTCGGCCGCGGCGGCTTGCTGCTGCAGGCCGGCGCCTTGACGGCGCTGATCTCGATCCCCTGGGCCGTGTCGTGGGCGGTGTTCTGCGCCTGCCAGGCGCACGCCTTTCGGGCCATCGTCGGCGGCGGCCGAGCCGGGGTGGCGCCGATCTGACGACGTGTTTCTGGCCTCGGCGGTGGAGTGGCCGTCAAGCCTTGGCGCTCGGACGGGCGCTGACCCGTTCATGCCAGGCGAGGAGATTGACGCGTTCGGTATCGATCGGCAGGCCGATCCAGCCGGCGAAGTCGACGGCCGAAAGGGCGCAGATGTCGGCCATGGTGAACGCGCTTCCGGTCAGGAAATCGCGGTCGGCCAGTTCGCGGTCCAGCCAGCGCTGAGCGCCGGCGTAGGTCTCGCGGTTGGATTCGCCAAAGTCCTTGTACTGAGTAAGCAACGACGCCGTGAACGGATGGGCGTGTCGCCAATAGTTCCCCACCGGCTGCATGAGGGCGAACTCGACCCGTCGGACCCACATATCGACCCGCGCCTTTTCCACTGGCGTCGTCCCGAACAGGGGCGGTTCGGGCTGGATTTCTTCGAAGTAGCGGCAGATGGCGACAGTCTCGGAGAGGGTCGTGCCATCGTCGAGCTCGAGGGTCGGGACCTGGCCGAGTGAATTGCGCGCCCGGTGTTCGTCGGACTTGTGCTCACGCTTGCGCAGGTCGAGCGGCGTCTCGGCAAGGTCGATGCCTTTTTCGGCGAGAAATATCCGCACCCGACGCGGATTGGGGGCCGGCATCGGCGCGCCGTAGAGTTTCATTCAGGCCTCGCGGGGTTGGTCACAGAGTTTGCGTCGCGGTTTTAGGACGGCGCCGAGGGGAGGGCCCCGACCCTTTTCCATCGCCCGGCCTTATCGCGCTCCAGATAGACGATTTCGCCGGAGCAGGTATCGACGGCGGTGCAGACGTTTGCCTGGAGGAGGGCGCCCCGGCCATCCGCGCTGAGAACGGGAAGGGAGAGGGAAAGAACGTCCGCTGGGTAGGTTGGCAGGGTGGTGATGTCGTCGTTGTTGGCCGTCACTCTGGCGACAGCCTCGGCGCCGCTGGCGATCCTTGCTCTGGTCAGGGCCGGGGCGAGGTCGGGGCAGGCGTCCAAGGGGCCTCCGGGGGCTTGGCCAAGGAAGTTCGCCGCGAAATCAGCGGACGGGGTCACGCCCGACCAGCCCGCCTGCAAGATGTTATCCGGCGTATAGCCTTTGATTTCCCCGACATCCGCCGCCGCGGAGACGACCAGGGGCGTCGGATGCTTGCCGCGGCCGGCCTGACCGAGAATGAAGTCGAGCGCGACCGCGCAGGCCGGGTTCGCCGCGTCGGCCGCCAGCGCGGTGTTCGCAGCGCCGATGGCGAGTGCGCAGACAGCGATAGCTCCGACGCGTCGCCACATGGCCTATGCGCTCACTTTCGCCCGCTTGGGCTTTACCAGGGCCGCGGCGCGCTCCGCCTGACGGCGGAAAAGCTCGGCGAGATATCGGCCGGTCCAGCTCGCTTCGTCGGCGGCCACCGTCTCCGGCGTCCCGGCGGCGATGATCTGGCCGCCGCCATCGCCGCCTTCCGGACCGAAATCGAGAACCCAGTCGGCCGTTTTCACCACATCGAGGTTGTGCTCGATGACCACCACCGTATTCCCCTGATCGACGAGCTCGTGCAGCACCTGGAGCAGTTTGCGCACGTCCTCGAAATGCAGGCCCGTGGTCGGCTCGTCAAGGATGTAGAGCGTCCGGCCCGTCGCCCGGCGCGACAGTTCTTTGGACAGCTTCACCCGCTGCGCCTCGCCGCCGGAGAGGGTCGTCGCCTGTTGGCCGACCTTGATGTAACCGAGGCCCACGCGCTTGAGCGTCTCCATCTTGTCGCGGATCGAAGGCACGGCGCGGAACATCGTGGCCGCTTCCTCGACGGTCATGTCGAGAACGTCGGCGATGGATTTGCCGCGGAACAGAATCTCCAGCGTCTCGCGATTGTAGCGATGGCCGCGGCAGACATCGCAGGTGACGTAGATGTCCGGCAGGAAGTGCATCTCGATCTTGATCAGACCGTCGCCCTGGCAGGCCTCGCAACGGCCGCCCTTGACGTTGAAGCTGAAGCGGCCCGGGCCATAGCCGCGCGCCTTGGCTTCCGGCAGGGCGGCGAACCAATCGCGAATGGCGGTGAAGGCGCCGGTGTAGGTGGCCGGGTTTGACCGGGGCGTGCGCCCGATCGGGCTCTGATCGATGTCGATGACTTTGTCGAAATTCTCCAGACCCTCGATTCTGTCGTAGGGCGCGGGCGCGTCGGAAGCATTGTTGAGCCAGCGCGCCGCCGCCTTGTACAGGGTCTCGACGGTGAAGGTGGACTTGCCGCCGCCGGAGACGCCGGTGATGCAGGTGAACACGCCCACGGGGATCTCGGCGGTGACCTGTTTCAAGTTGTTGCCACTGGCGCCGGTGACTCGCACCATGCGGCTGGCCGAGACCGCGCGGCGCTGTTCGGGAATGGCGATCTGGCGCTGGCCCTTCAGATATTGTCCGGTGAGGCTCTTTTCCGAAGCGATGATGTCGGCCGGCGCGCCTTCGGCCACGACCTCGCCGCCATGGATGCCGGCGGCAGGACCCATGTCGATGACATAGTCGGCTGAGAGGATCGCCTCTTCGTCGTGCTCCACCACCAGGACGGAATTGCCGAGGTCGCGCAGGCCCTTGAGGCTTTCCAGCAGACGGGCGTTGTCGCGTTGGTGCAGGCCGATGGACGGCTCATCGAGCACATAGAGGACGCCGGTCAGGCCGGAGCCGATCTGGCTGGCCAGGCGGATGCGCTGGCTCTCGCCGCCGGACAAAGTCCCCGAACCGCGCGACAGATTGAGGTATTCGAGTCCCACATCGACCAGAAACTTCAGACGGTCGTTGATCTCCTTGAGAATCCTCACGCCGATCTCGAGCTGCTTGTCGGTGAGTTCGCCGTGCAGGCTGGCGAACCAGTCCCGGGCCGGGCGGATGGCCAGGGCCGAGATCTCGGCGATGTTGCGGCCGGCGATCTTCACCGCCAGGGCTTCGGGTCTGAGCCGCGCGCCGCCGCAAACCTCGCAGGGCGTCTCGGACTGATAGCGGCCGAGCTCTTCGCGCACCCAACTGGAATCGGTCTCTCGCCAGCGCCGTTCGAGATTGGGCAAGACGCCTTCAAAGGTCTTGTTGACCTCATATTTGCGGGCGTTGTCGTCGTAGACGAACTTGATCTTCTCAGCGCCCGAACCTTGCAGGACGACGGCGCGCGCGGCCTCCGGCAGCTTCCACCACGGCTCGTCCATTGAGAAGCCGTAGTGGCGGGCGAGGGCCTGCAGCGTCTGGGTGTAGAGGGGGGAGGGTCCCTTGGCCCAAGGCGAGATCGCGCCCTTGTGCAAGGTTCGGTCCTTGTCCGGCACGATCAGATCGGCATCGAAGGCCAGCTTCATGCCCAGGCCGTCGCAGGCCGGACAGGCGCCGGCGGGGTTGTTGAAGGAGAACAGCCGCGGCTCGATCTCGGCGATGGAAAAGCCGGAGACCGGGCAGGCGAACTTCTCCGAAAAGATCAACCGACGCGGGCCGTCTTCGCCTTCGGAGGGGTCGGCCCATTCGGCGACCGCGATCCCGTCGGCCAGGCGCAGGGCCGCCTCAAGACTGTCGGCGTAGCGGCTTTCCAGACCCGTGCGGGTGACCAATCGGTCCACGACCACGTCGATGTCGTGTTTGAAGGTCTTCTCGAGCGCGGGCGCCTCTTCGATGGGATAGAAGACGCCGTCGATCTTCAGCCGCTGGTAGCCGGCCTTCTGCCATTCGGCGATCTCCTTGCGGTATTCACCCTTTCGGTCACGGACCACCGGCGCGAGCAGGAAGATGCGCTCGCCTTCCGGCAAGGCGGTGAGCTTGTCGACCATCTGGCTGACCGTCTGGCTGACGATCGGCAGACCGGTCGCCGGCGAATAGGGAACGCCAATGCGCGCCCACAAGAGCCGCATGTAGTCGTGGATCTCGGTCACCGTGCCAACGGTCGAGCGCGGATTGCGACTCGTGGTTTTCTGCTCGATGGAAATAGCCGGCGAGAGACCCTCGATCAGGTCGACGTCGGGCTTGCCCATCAATTCCAGGAATTGCCTCGCGTAGGCCGACAGGCTCTCGACGTAGCGCCGCTGACCCTCGGCGTAGATGGTGTCGAACGCCAGGCTCGACTTGCCCGAGCCCGAGAGCCCGGTCAGCACGACGAGTTCGCCGCGCGGGATGTCCACGCTGACGTTCTTCAGATTGTGTTCGCGCGCCCCGCGGACGCGAAGAAATCGGCTCTGTTCGAACATTGGACGCGAGATGAGAGGGGTGATCCTTCAATCCAATAGAGAGAGTCGCGGGCGCCGCAAGAACAAACACGGAACCTAGCCGATCGCGCGACCGCGCTCGCCGCCCTCAGGTAATGGACGATGGGGCCAGTATCAATCGCCAGCGGGCTCTGTATCGGCTTCCCGGCCCCCGTTGAACGGTTCTCGCCAAGACTGGGCGCCACCAATCTTAGTTGTGTATATCGCCGGCCCGCCGCGCGAGGCGGATTGCCGATGACGTCGCGTTTGCTATAAGCGCGGCGCCTGCGGGGGAGTGGGTGGGGACGAGACGGGTCATGAGGCGTCAATGCAAACGTCTGCTCTGAAAATTAGGGACGATGAGTATCGCCCGTCAGAAGACGAACCGTTCATGAATGAACGACAATTAGAATATTTCAAAAACAAACTCTTAGACTGGAAAGAAGACATCTTGCGCGAATCGCGCGAGACGGTGACGCATCTACAATCCGAGACTGAAAACCATCCCGATCTTGCTGATAGAGCCTCATCGGAAACTGATCGGGCTCTGGAGCTGCGCACACGAGACCGCCAACGCAAACTCATCGCCAAGATCGATGAGGCCATGAGACGGATCGAAGAAGGTATTTACGGCTATTGCGAAGAGACCGGCGAACCCATCGGCTTGGCCAGGCTCGAGGCGCGACCGATCGCCACATTCGGCGTCGAGGCGCAGGAGCGTCATGAGCGGCGAGAGCGCGTCCATCGCGACGACTGAACGCGGGTCGGCGCCGAAACTTAAGCAACTGCCAAACTAATCCTTGCGGTCGGTCGTGAAGGGACATAGTTAGGTACATGCCTAACTATCCTGATCACCTGGACCGAATGTTTCACGCCCTGGCCGACCCCACGCGGCGGGCGGTGGTGGCGAGGCTCTCCGCCGGTCCGACGAGTGTCAGCGAACTCGCCAAACCCCTATCCATGTCTTTGCCGTCGGTCATCCAACATCTGCAGGTGTTGGAACTGAGCGGTCTTATCGAGAGTGAGAAGGTCGGCCGGGTTCGCACCTGCCGCATGGCGCCGGGCGCGCTGGCGAGCGCCGAGCGCTGGCTCACTGATCTACGGACAGAGTGGGAAGCCCGCCTCAACCGGCTCGAGGCCTACCTTGCCAGCACTCAAAAACCCGAACCAGGAGAAGAGACATGACCGACAACGAAATGCCGCGACTGGTCCTGGAACGCACCCTCGATGCGCCGCTCGCGCTCGTCTGGCACGCGTGGACCGATCCGGCCGCGCTAGCCCGCTGGTGGGGGCCGGAGAATTTCGCCAATCCGGTGTGTGAATTCGCCGCCCGGCCGGGCGGCGCGATCCGCATCGACATGCTGGGTCCGGACGGAGTCGTCTACCCAATGGACGGTCGCGTCGAGTTCATCGCCCCGCCCACGCGTCTGGTCTTCGTCTCCGGCGCCTTGGGGCCGGACGGCAAGCGTTTGTTCGATGTGCTCAGCACGCTCGAACTGGCGGAGGAGGGCGGCGCCACGCGGCTGAGGCTCGACGTGCGCGCAACCGCCATCCACAACCCGGTGGCGGCGGGGCATCTCGCGGGCATGGAGGCGGGTTGGACCACGAGTCTCGAACGTCTGGCTTCGAGCTTTGTCCAGCGCAAGACCGTGTTCGGCCAGTTCACCCTCAGGCGGACCATCGCCGCCAGCCCGGCGCGGGTGTTCGCCGCCTTCGCCACCGCCGAAGGCAAGGAGGCCTGGTTTCGCGCGACGGCTGACCAATGGTCCGCGGTCAGGCGAGACATGGATTTCCGCGTCGGCGGCCGCGAAAGGCTAGTTGGCCGCTGGCGGTCGGGCGTGGTCACCGACTTCGACGCTGTCTATCAGGACATCGTCCCCGATCGGCGCGTCGTCTACAGCTACGCCATGTATGTGAACGCGGTGCGCATTTCAGTTTCGCTGGCCACGATCGACATCGAGGCCAATGGCCATGGGTGCAAGCTCACGGTGACCGAACAGGGCGCGTTTCTGGACGGCTACGACGACGCGGGTTCCCGCGAGCGGGGAACGTCCGACCTCCTCGACGCCCTGGTGCGGTCGGTGACGGGCGAAGGCTAGTCGGGCCCCTTCGGCGGACCCCAGATGATCGTTGGACGAGCGTGTTCCACAGCCGCCGGAACCACTGCCGGGTAGCCGACGCAAATCGCTGAAACGGGCGTCAGATCGGGCGGAATGCCGACTTCGCGCTTGGCCTCAGGCGTTCGCAGCCAAAGCATGGGAGCGCCGACCCAGCACGAACCCAGCCCTCGGGCGTGGGCCGATAGGATGAGCAATTGTCCCGCCCGGCAGCAATCCTCGGTGGGGCCGGAAATGATCACCACCACGGGCGCGTTCCAGAACACCTGGAAATCTTCGCGTTCGGTCCACGCCCATCCGGAGCCGTCAGGGCGGTGGTCCCGGGCATGCTGCTTGGCGCGGGCGCCCAACTCGGCGGCGCGGGCCGCGCCTTCGATGACATTGAACGTCCAGGGAACTTGGCCGGCGAAGGGCGGCGGCGCCTGAGCCGCATCCCATATGAGATCACGGATGAGGTCTCGATCAACCGGTTCGGCGGTATAGGCGCGTATGGATCGGCGTGAATGGATGGCCTCGAACAGATCCATTTCACGTCTCCCCTGATCAAACGCTCATCAACTTGGCCCACGCCGATACTCGCTGGCTTTTCACCGCTCGACCAGCGACGGCGTTCAACCCTCTGCCGAACTCTACAACGTCCGCGTGTCGGGCCAACGAGGCCGTTCCCACCGGGGGGTGAAGCGGACTAGAAGCGGCGCCATGCCCGCCGATCGCCTCGTCATCGCCGCCGTCCAAGCCAACCCGAAGGTTGGCGATATCGCCGGCAATGAGGCTCTGGCGCGCGACAGCATGGCCCGGGCCACCGCGCTCGGCGCGGATCTGGCCCTGTTCTCCGAACTCTTCCTGATCGGCTACCCGCCGGAGGATCTGGCGCTCAAACCGGCGGCGGTGATGAGCTGCGTCGAGGCGCTGCATCGGCTGGCGCCGGCGACGGCGAAGGGCTGCGCCGCTCTGGTCACCTTGGCGTGGCCGCACCCGGACGGGCGTCCGCGCAACGCCATCGCCTATCTGACTGACGGCGAGGTGAGGGACGTCGCCTTCAAGATCGATCTGCCCAACTATGGCGTGTTCGATGAGAAGCGCATCTTCGCCGCCGGTGAGAAGCCCCTGCTGCTTGATCTGGCGGGGGTGAAGATCGGGGCGCCAGTGTGCGAGGACATCTGGGGTCCCGGACCTAGCGCGGAGCTCAAGGCGGGCGGGGCGGAAATTCTGCTCGTGCCCAACGGTTCGCCTTACCGGAGAACGGCCGACGACGAGCGTCTCGCCGTAGCCCGCGCTCGGGTCGCCGAGACCGGTCTGCCGCTCGTCTATGTCAACCAGATGGGTGGTCAGGACGAGCTGGTATTCGACGGCGCTTCATTCGCCTTGCAGGCCGACGGCGAGGTCGCCATGCGCCTGCCCATGTTCGAGGACGCGCTGGGCCTGTCGACCTGGGAACGACGGGCGGGGGTGTGGCGCTGCACGGACGCGCCGATGGCTGCCTGGCCGAGCGGGCCGGAGGAAGTTTACCGCGCCATGGTCATCGGTCTGCGCGACTATGTGCGGAAATCTGGCTTCAAGGGCGTGCTTCTGGGCCTCTCTGGCGGCGTGGATTCCGCCCTGACGCTGGTGGCGGCGCGCGACGCCCTGGGCGAGGAGGCGGTGCGGGCGTTCATGCTG
>DATCEL010000069.1:0-2525 GCA_036510115.1 Caulobacteraceae bacterium | reverse complement strand
AGCCGGCGCTCGACCGCCTGTGCTACGAGGCGACCGAGGCGGTGCATGCCGGGCACAACATCCTCGTGCTGTCGGACCGCGCGGTGTCGCCGGAGCGCGCGCCGATCCCGGCGCTGCTGGCGACCTCGGCGGTGCATCATCACCTCATCCGCGAGGGGCTCCGGACCCGCACCGGCATCGTCGTCGAGACCGGCGATGCGTGCCAGGTCCACGATTTCTGCGTGCTCGCCGGCTATGGCGCCGAGGCGATCAACCCCTACCTCGCCTTCGCCACCCTGGAGCAGATCCGCACCGAAACGGGGCTGGCGCTGAGCGCCTACGAGGTCCAGAAAAACTATTTGAAGGCGGTCGGCAAGGGGCTGATGAAGGTGATGTCCAAGATGGGCATCTCGACTTACCAATCCTATTGCGGGGCGCAGATCTTCGACGCGGTGGGCCTGGAAAGCTCGTTTGTAGACAAATACTTCACCGGCACCGCGACGACCATCGAAGGGGCCGACCTCTACGCCATCGCCAGCGAGGCGCTGGTGCGGCACGCCCAGGCTTATGGCGAGGATCCGCTTTACAAGGAAATGCTCGATGTCGGCGGCGACTACGCGTTCCGCCTGCGTGGCGAGGCGCATGCCTGGACACCGCAGACCATCGCCCGGCTGCAGCACGCGGCGCGTGGCAATTCCTTGGCCGATTACAAAGCCTTCGCCGAAATTATCAACGACCAGAGCGAGCGGCTGCTGACAATCCGCGGGCTGATGAAGTTCAAGCCGGCGGTGCTTCCGGTTCCGCTCGACGAGGTCGAGCCGGCCGTCGAGATCGTCAAGCGCTTCGCCACCGGGGCGATGAGCTTCGGCTCGATCAGCCGCGAGGCGCACACCACGCTGGCGATCGCGATGAACCGGATCGGCGGCAAATCCAACACCGGCGAGGGTGGCGAGGAGGCCGAGCGCTACAAGACGCTGCCCAACGGCGATTCCAAGCGCTCGGCGATCAAGCAGGTCGCCTCGGGCCGGTTTGGCGTCACGACCGAATACCTGGTCAACGCGGACGTCTTGCAGATCAAGATGGCGCAGGGCGCGAAGCCGGGCGAGGGCGGCCAGCTCCCCGGCCATAAGGTCGACAAGGCGATCGCCAAGGTGCGGCATTCGACCCCCGGGGTTGGCCTTATCTCGCCGCCGCCGCATCACGACATCTATTCGATCGAGGATCTGGCGCAGCTGATCCACGATCTGAAGAACGCCAACCCCAGGGCCGCGGTGTCGGTCAAGCTGGTGGCGGAAGTGGGAGTGGGCACGGTGGCGGCCGGCGTCTCCAAGGCGCGCGCCGACCACGTGACGATCTCCGGCTTCGAAGGCGGCACCGGCGCCTCGCCGCTGACCTCGCTGACCCACGCCGGCTCGCCCTGGGAGATCGGCCTGGCCGAAACCCAGCAGACCCTGCTGCTGAACGGCCTGCGCACCCGCATCTCGGTGCAGGCCGACGGCGGCCTGCGCACCGGCCGCGACGTCGCCGTGGCCGCCCTGCTGGGCGCCGACGAGTTCGGCTTCGCCACCGCGCCCCTTATCGCCGCCGGCTGCGTCATGATGCGCAAGTGCCACCTCAATACCTGCCCGGTGGGGGTGGCGACCCAGGATCCGGTGCTGCGCGCCAAGTTCACCGGCAAGCCCGAGCACGTGATCAACTATTTCTTCTTCGTCGCCGAAGAGCTGCGCGCGATCATGGCCGAGCTTGGTTTTCGCACCGTCGCCGAGATGATCGGCCAGGTGGGCCGGCTCGATGCGCGTCCGGTGGTCGAGCACTGGAAGGCGGCCGGGATCGACCTCTCGCGGCTGCTCTACGCCCAGCCGCCCGGCGAGGCGAAGGCGCTGTGGAACTGCGACCGCCAGGACCATGGCCTCGGCGGCGCGCTCGACCACGAGCTGATCGCCGCGGCGCAGCCGGCGTTCGAGGGCAAGGGCCCGGTGGTGGTCGAGCGGACCATCCGCAACGGCAACCGCACCGCTGGGGCCATGCTCTCCGGCGAGGTCGCCCGCCGTTTCGGCCACGCCGGCCTGCCGGACGGCTCGATCAACGTGAAGTTCACCGGCACGGCCGGCCAGACCTTCGGCGGCTTCCTCGCCCGCGGCGTGGCGCTGGAGCTCACCGGCGACGCCAACGACTACGTCGGCAAGGGGCTGTCCGGCGGCCGCGTCGTGGTGCGCCATCCGGGCGGAACCCAGCGCGACCCGACCAAGAACATCATCGTCGGCAACACCGTGCTCTACGGCGCTATCGCCGGCGAGGCCTATTTCGAGGGCGTCGCGGGCGAGCGCTTCGCGGTGCGCAACTCCGGCGCTGTCGCGGTGGTCGAGGGCGTCGGCGACCATGGCTGCGAGTACATGACCGGCGGCGTCGTGGCGGTGCTGGGCGACACTGGACGCAACTTCGCGGCGGGCATGTCGGGCGGCATCGCCTACGTCTACGACCCGGCCGGCCGCTTCGGGCGGCTCTGCAACATGGCGATGGTGGAGCTCGCGCCGGTGGGGCCCGAG
>DATCEL010000068.1:0-3006 GCA_036510115.1 Caulobacteraceae bacterium | reverse complement strand
TGCCGAGATTGGTGTCGATCTCGTCGTAGAAGTGAAACTGCTCCTGCGTGAAGGAGCCGTTGGTGACCGAGCCGGCCAGCACCAGCAGATCGTCGGGACCGAACTTCGACCGCACCTTGACGCCCAGCGCGGTGCCGGTCGTGTAACGGGCGATGAGCGAGGGCGTGATGCCGAACCGCTGGTTCGATTTGCGATCGCGGTACTCGATGCCCAACACCGAGTCGAACTTGCCGACGAAGATCGAGGTCTTCTGCGATCGGGTCGGCATCCACTCGAGCTGCGCGATGTCGGCGTCGAACACGTCGCCCAGGCTGAAGTTCGAACCACTGCGCGGCGTGAAGTTGACGCTCGCGGTGGCGATGGCGGTCGGGCCCAGTCCGGAGTTGAGGTTGAGGTTGATCTCGTTGGCGATGAAGCCGGGCGCGCCGCCGGAATGAATGCTGTCGAAACGGGGGGGCGCGCCGGTCGGATCGCCGAGGTCGGCCACCTCGCCCCGCGAGTTGACGGCGGTCGAAAGAATGTCGCCCAGGAAAACCCATCCGTATTTGCCGGCGTACTGCGGGAAGAGCAGGTTGCCCTGATCGCGGATGATCCCCGAGCCGTTGCCCTCGGGAACGAAGAAGCCAAGATCGATGTATCCGCCCACCACCACGCGCGGTTGCCGCCCGGTCACCAGCGACTGCATCTGATCGAGGCGGGCCTCGAGCTCGGCGATCTTGGCGATCGGATCGATCGGCGCATCGGCGCTGTCGTCGGGAAGGACCAAGTTGGGCGCGTCTTCGGCGGCCGGCGCACTCTCGACCGGGGCCGGCCCGTCGGCCGGAGAGGCAGACGGCGTCGTGGGCGCGGCGTCGGCCGGCGCGGCTCCGGCGGACGCGGAGAGGAGCTGGGGAAGAAATATCAGGAGCGCGGAGATCATGGTCAGGCGCCCGGCGGTCTGTCGATGAGCTCTCTTCATCAATCCTCCCGCGGAACCAACAGCGAACGGCTATCGATCTCCGTCGCTGGTTTCGGTGTTCCGAGAGACTTGACTATCGGTTTGATCGAAGAAGACTGAAGCGATCGGGGGCCGCGCACCCACGGCGCGCGGCCGAATGAAAAGCCTGCGAGTACTTGGTTGTTCTGATGAGTAATGGGGCTAACGCGCTGGTAGGCGGGTGTTGAATGGGAGACCGCGAGAATGTTGGGGCAAGCGGCAATGAAGCAAGAAGCGCCCACCCGATGCAGTTCGGATGGGCGCCAATTGTCGGGCACGGAGGGCTGCCGTTTCGGAGGGGGACGCGCGGCCTTAGATGCAGCTGAGGAAGGCCAGCAGGGACTGTTGCGTCGGCGCGTCCAGTGCGGCGAAGCCGGCGGCCGCCGCGGCGCCCTGGCCACCGTGGGCCGCAATGGCGGCGGAGATCGTGGTGGCGCGCCCGTCATGCAGGAAGTGGACGCGATCGGCCACCTTCCACAGCGGCGCGGTTCGCCATTCGCTCCCGCTTGCCAGGCCGGCCGTGAACTGATCGTTCATGGCGGGGCCCATGTCGTGCAGCAACAGATCCGAGTAGAGATTGATCGTGCGCGTGGGGCCGGGGTACGACGGCGTGTGACAGCCGGCGCATCCGAGGCTGGTGAAGGTGGTCGCGCCCGCCGACGCCAGGCAGGTCGGATCGGGGACGTCCGGATCGAGGGTCCCCATGAAGGCGGTTACGGCCTCGACGGGGAGCGCGTCGATCTCGGGCTTCAGGAACGAAGCGCCGCAGCCTTGTTCCTCGTCGTTCGGAACCAGCGGGTTGGTCACGCCCATCTCATGGGTGAAGGCGTCGCCCATGAACTCGACCAAGCTGGTGAACTGCGCCTTCCAGCCGAAGCGGCCGGGCCGCCCGTCGGCCAATATGTTGAGCGTTCCGCGCACCTCGGCCGGCTCGGCCGCCTGCGCCGCCAGGATGTCGCTGTTTTGGACGAAGTCGATGAGCGCGGTCCCCCGGAGCGTCATCGCGCTGCGCAGCGAGGTGACGTTGGCCCGTGGCGGCACACCGGTGGGCAGCCCACAGAAGAAACCCAGCTCGGAGATCGAGTGGGCGCGCGCGACCGGCCCACCTTCGCCGATCAGCGGATCGAACACGCCGCCCGTGATCTGCCCGACGCGCGTCACGAAGGTCGCCGGCGTGGCGCCCATTCCGCCGTTGATCGGAGTGTTGTGACAATCGGCGCAGGCCCGCCCGTTGAAGAGCGGCCCGACGCCTTGAAACGGTGACAGGTCGGTGGCGAACATGTCGGCGCCCATGCCGACCGGGTCGGTCACTCCGGCCCGACTGGCATGCTCGACCATGCTCGGCGTGATGAATCCCGCTCCGAAGGCAGGGAGCTGCAGGACCGCGCCACGGCCGCCCGCCATGACAACGGTGACCCAGATGGTCTGCGCGTTCTCGGAGACGGCCAGGCCGTTGACCCGGAACGGCGGCAGATTGGCGGTCACCCGGCGTGCGTCGACAAACCTGCCGCTCTGGGTGATGCGGACGATGCTGTTGTCGCCGCGGTTGAGCACGTAGAGATCGGACCCCACCGCGAGGGTGGTGTTGCTGGCGAAGTTGTCGCTGGCGACCTCGGGCACGGCCCCCGCGATGTCGATGGGATGATGGAACCAGCGCGATTCGATGGCGCGTGGCGGACCGGCCTGGAACATCGTTCCGTCGTCGCTCAGGTCCAGCGCCACGACCCGATCGCGAAGCGGATCGGTCACGTAGGCGATGCGCGTGGGCGCCCAGTTGAACGCCAAACCGACGCGCGTGATCGCGCCGTCGGCGGTCGACTGGGTGGCCGCCACGCTCAGGTTGGTGAGCGGCGCGAAGGTGCCCGCCGGAGCCAGGCCATCCAGGCCCTTGAGGACGTTGACCTGGACGATGCTGCCGTCGGCCTCGGCCGCCAGAAAGACGGCCTTGCCGGTGCCGTCGGGCGCCTTCATGAGCAGCGCCGTCGCGACCGCCCCGTGATCGAGCCCCTCGGTCGAGGCGGCATTGCGGT
>DATCEL010000067.1:0-6543 GCA_036510115.1 Caulobacteraceae bacterium | reverse complement strand
ATCGAGAAGGGGGCCAAGAACGTGGTCTTCGATCGCGGCGGCTACATTTATCACGGCCGGATCAAAGCGCTCGCCGAAGCGGCGCGCGAAGCCGGTCTGAACTTCTAAGGACGATTTGACATGGCCCGAGGCGAACAACAGCGCGGCGGCGGCGATCGCCGCGGGCGCGACCGTAACAAGCCCGAGGAACGGGGCGAAGGCGACATCGTCGAGAAGCTGGTGCACATCAACCGCGTCGCCGCCACGGTGAAGGGCGGGCGCCGGTTCTCGTTCGCCGCCCTGATGATCGTCGGCGACCAGAAGGGCCGCGTCGGTTTCGGTCATGGCAAGGCCCGCGAGGTGCCCGAGGCCATCCGCAAGGCGACCGAGGAAGCCAAGAAGAGCATGATCCGCGTGCCGCTGCGCGAGAGCCGCACCCTGCATCACGACGGCCAGGGCCGCTGGGGCGCCGGCAAGATCATGATGCGCTCGGCCCCCGCCGGCACCGGCGTTATCGCCGGCGGCCCCATGCGCGCGGTGCTCGAAACCCTCGGCGTCCAGGACGTGGTCGCCAAGTCGGTCGGCTCGTCCAACCCCTACAACATGGTCCGCGCCACTTTCGAGGCCCTGAAGGTCCAGTCCTCGCCCCGTCAGGTGGCCTCCAAGCGCGGCAAGAAGGTCAGCGACCTGATGGGCCGAAAGGCCGACTCCGCCGCCGACACCGCAGCCGAAACCGCCGAGGCTTGAGGGAACAGGACATGGCCAAAATCACCGTCCGTCAGACCGCCAGCCCGATCCGGCGCAAGGCCGACCAGCGCGCGACCCTCGTGGGCCTCGGGCTGAACCGCATCGGTCGCCGCAGCGTCTTGGAGGACACTCCGGCCGCGCGCGGCATGATCGCCAAGGTCGCCCACATGGTCGAGGTCGTCGACTAGGCGTCGCACCGACAATTCATCAGCCGAGTCGGGCGCTTCGCCCGGCGACAGATCTCTTTGGAGGAGAGGCGCCACAATGACCAAACTCAATGAGCTTTCCCCGCGCCCGGGCTCGACCAAGGCCCGCATGCGCGTCGGCCGCGGGCCCGGCTCCGGCAAGGGCAAGACCGCCGGTCGCGGCGTCAAGGGCCAGAAGTCCCGGTCCGGCGTCGCCATCAACGGCTTCGAGGGCGGTCAGATGCCGCTGCACATGCGCATGCCCAAGCGCGGGTTCAACAATATCTTCGCCAAGGATCTGGCCGAGGTGAATTTCTGGCGCCTCGAACAGGCCATCGCCGCCGGCAAGCTCGACGCCAAGAAGCCCATCGACGGCCCCGCGCTCGTCGCCTCCGGCGTTCTGCGCCGGGTGAAGGACGGCGTTCGGCTGCTCGGCAAGGGCGAACTCACCTCCAAGCTCGACATCACCGTCCATTCCGCCTCGGCCTCGGCCAAGGCGGCCATGGAAAAGGTCGGCGGCAAACTCACCCTCACCGCCAAGCCCAAGCCGGCGCCCGAGGCGGAAACAAAGTGAACCTTGGGGTCGCATCAAGTCCCGATACGCCCTATCTGACAGCCACCTCGTCCCACACCTAGTCGTCAGGTCTTCGCAAAATGGCTTCGGCCGCCGAACAACTCGCCGCCAATATGAACATCGGCGCCTTCCAGAAGGCGACCGAGCTTCACAAGCGCCTGCTGTTCACCCTCGTCGCCTTGGTGATCTACCGGGTGGGGACGTTCATCCCCATTCCGCTGATCAACTCCGCCGCCTTCGCCCACGCCTTCGAGGGACAGTCCAAGGGCATCCTGGGCATGTTCAACATGTTCTCGGGCGGCGCGGTTTCGCGCATGGCGATTTTCGCCCTGAACGTGATGCCCTACATCTCGGCCTCGATCATCGTCCAGTTGCTGCAGACCACCTATCCGCCGTGGGACAAGCTGCGCAAGGAAGGCGGGGAGGCGGGGCGCAAGCAGCTCAACCAATACACCCGCTACCTGACGGTGCTGCTGGCCGTGTTCCAGTCGTTCGGCATCGCCGTCGGCCTTTCCAACAGCCCGGGCATTGTCGATCAGCCGGGCCTGTTCTTCATCATCTCGACGGTGGTGACGCTCACCGGCGGCACCATGTTCCTGATGTGGCTGGGCGAACAGATGACCAGCCGCGGGGTCGGCAACGGCATTTCGCTGATCATCTTCGCCGGTATCGTCGCGCGCCTGCCCACCGCCATCTGGCAGATGTTTCAGCAGGCGAGGGAAGACTCCTCCCTGACCCTTTCAATCTTCGGCCTCCTGATCCTGTCGATCGTGATCATCCTGGCCATCGTGTTCATGGAGCGGGCCCAGCGGCGGCTGTTGATCGTCTATCCCAAGCGCCAGGTGGGCAACCGGATCATGGGCGGGGAAAACTCCTTCCTGCCGCTCAAGGTCAATGTCGCGGGCGTCATCCCGCCGATCTTCGCTTCGTCCCTGCTGCTGCTGCCGGCCACGGCGGTCGGCTTCTTGAAGCCGCAGAACCTGCCGTCATGGCTGCAGTGGCTGCCGTTGTGGGCGGGCCAGCTGACCCACGGCAAGCCGGCCTACATGCTTCTCTATGGCTTCCTGATCATCTTCTTCTGCTTCTTCTACACCTCGGTTGTCTTCAACCCCGACGACACCGCCGAGAACCTGCGCAAGTACGGCGGCAATCTGCCGGGCATCCGGCCGGGCAAGCGCACCGCCGAATACATTGACTATGTCCTGACCCGCCTGACCCTGGTCGGCGCGGTCTACATCGCCGTCGTCTGTCTGGTGCCCGAGGCGCTCGCCGGCCCCACCGGATCCTATATGTTCGGCGGCACGTCGATTCTGATCGTCGTTTCGGTGACCATGGACACGGTGGCGCAGATTCAGTCACAACTGCTGGCCCATCAGTACGAAGGGCTGATCAAGAAGTCGAAGCTGAGGGGCGTGCGGCGCTAGCCGAGCGCGATCTGGCCGCCGGGGGGAGTGATGAATCTGGTCCTGTTCGGCCCGCCCGCGGCGGGCAAGGGCACTCAGGCCGCCCGGCTGGTGGAGCGGCGCGCCATGGTCCACCTGTCTACCGGCGACATGCTGCGCGCCGCCATCGCCTCCGGCTCCGAACTCGGCCGGCAGGTCGAGAGCATCCTGGCCCACGGCGAACTCGTCGCCGACGCGATCGTCATCAGCCTAATCGAAGAGCGCTTGCCGGGTCTCGAAGGCACGGGCGGCGCGGTCTTCGACGGCTTTCCCCGGACCCTCGCCCAGGCCGAAGCGCTGGATGCCATGCTGGCCAGTCACGGACGGCGAGTCGATCTGGTCATCCGTCTGCGCGTCGATCAGGTGGCCCTGCAGGCGCGCGTCGCCGGTCGTTTTGCCGAGCTCGGCCGTCCGGACGACAATCCGCAATCGTTCGCGCGCCGCTTGGCGGCCTACAACCGCGACACCGGTCCGCTGATTCCCTACTACGAGGCCCAGGGCAAACTGGCGGAGATCGACGGCATGGCCGATGTCGACACGGTCACCGAGGCGGTCGGCGCGGCGATCGCCGGACAAGCCCAAGGGGGTTAGGCTCGGTCGCATTCAGCCGGCGAACCCTTAGCTCTCATCTCGCGGTCGCCCGGAAATTCCTAGGTTTTCACCGCCTCGCGCCTTGACCGGGGGAGGATAAATCCAATATAGGGGGCGCTCCGCGAAAGGGCGCGATCAGCGCGCCGGCCCTCCGCCCGCACAGGTGGCAGGGCCGGGTGTGCTTTTCGCGCTTATCTGCGTGATCAGGAGAATTACCGCGTGGCCCGTATCGCCGGTGTGAACATACCGACCAATAAGCGCGTGGTTGTCGCGCTCCAGTACATCCACGGAATTGGTGAAACCAAGGCGCGCCAGATCGTCGACAAGGTCGGCCTCGGCGACGCCCGCCGGGTCGGAGACCTCACCGATCAGGAAGTGATCCAGATCCGCGAAGCCATCGACAAGGACTATCAGGTGGAGGGCGACCTGCGTCGCGAGACGGCGGTCAACATCAAGCGATTGATGGACCTCGCCTGCTATCGCGGCCTGCGCCACCGCAAGGGCCTGCCGGTCCGCGGCCAGCGCACCCATACCAACGCCCGCACCCGCAAGGGTCCGGCCAAGCCGATCGCCGGCAAGAAGAAATAAGAGAGGCGCCCGATGGCCAAAGACACGACGCGCGTCAAGAAACGCGAGCGCAAGAACATCACTTCGGGCGTGGCGCACGTGAACGCTTCGTTCAACAACACCATGATCACCATCACCGACGCCCAGGGAAACGCGATCTCCTGGTCGAGCGCCGGCACAATGGGCTTCAAGGGCTCGCGCAAATCCACGCCCTACGCGGCGCAGATGGCCGCCGAGGATGCCGGCAAGAAAGCCGCCGAGCATGGCGTCCGCACTCTGGAAGTGAATGTCTCCGGTCCGGGCTCGGGCCGCGAGTCGGCGCTCCGCGCTCTGCAAGCGGTGGGCATGACCATAACCACCATCCGCGATGTCACGCCCATTCCGCACAACGGTTGCCGCCCGCCCAAGCGGCGTCGCGTCTAGGTTCTGGCCGAGACGCCTAATTTTATCGTCGGCCGCCTTTCGCGCCGTGAAGACAATGCGTTCCAAGGATATCCCGCCCGTGATTGAACGAAACTGGAATGAACTGATCCGCCCAGAAAAGCCGATGATCGAGTCCGGCGCCGACGCCGCCCGCAAGGCGCGCATCGTCGCCGAGCCCCTTGAGCGCGGCTTCGGGGTGACGCTCGGCAACTCGTTGCGCCGGGTGCTGCTGTCGAGCCTGCAGGGCGCGGCCGTCACCGCCATTCAAATCGATGGCGTGGTGCACGAGTTTTCGTCTCTGGAAGGCGTGCGCGAGGACGTGGTCGATATCGTCCTCAACATCAAGCAACTCGCTCTGCGCATGCACAGTGAGGGCCCCAAGCGCATGACCCTGCGCGCCACGGGCCCCGGAGCGGTCACCGCCAGCCAGATCGAAGCCCCGTCGGATATCGAAATCCTCAACGGCAAGCATGTCCTGTTGACCCTCGATGAAGGCGCCTCGGTGCGCATCGAGTTCACGGTCGAGAACGGCAAGGGTTATGTGCCCTCGGAGATGAACCGGCCGGAAGACGCGCCCATCGGCCTGATCGCCGTCGATGCGCTCTACAGCCCGGTCAAGAAAGTCGCCTATCGCGTCGAGCCAACCCGCCAGGGCCAGAGCCTCGACTACGACAAGCTGATCATGGAAGTGGAGACCAACGGGGCGGTGTCGCCGGTGGACGCCGTGGCCTACGCCGCGCGCATCCTTCAGGACCAACTGCAGGTGTTCATCACCTTCGATGAGCCGAAGAAGAGCATCGACGGCGAGATGAAGCCGGAGCTGCCGTTCAATCCGGCCCTGCTGAAGAAGGTCGACGAACTCGAGCTCTCCGTCCGTTCGGCCAACTGCCTGAAGAACGACAACATCGTCTACATCGGCGACCTCATCCAGAAGACCGAGGCGGAGATGCTGCGCACCCCCAACTTCGGCCGCAAGTCGCTGAACGAAATCAAGGAAGTCCTGGCCAACATGGCCCTGCACCTGGGCATGGATGTGCCCAACTGGCCGCCGGAAAACATTGAAGACCTAGCCAAGAAGTTCGAAGACCAGATGTAAGTCGCCCGCGGCCCGTCGCGAGACGGCCCGCGTATTGGAGGGAAGTTCGCCATGCGTCACGGATATACGCGCCGCAAGCTGGGTCGCACGTCGAGCCACCGCACCGCCATGTTCGCCAACATGGCCGCCAGCCTCATCAAGCATGAGCAGATCGTCACCACCTTGCCCAAGGCCAAGGAGCTTCGGCCCTTCGTCGAAAAGCTGGTGACCCTGGCCAAGCGCGGCGATCTCCACGCCCGCCGTCAGGCGATCTCCCAGGTCCGCGACGTGGATCAGGTGGGCAAGCTGTTCGCCACCATCGGTCCCCGCTACGCCTCGCGAGGCGGCGGCTACATCCGCGTGCTCAAGGCCGGGTTCCGCTACGGCGACGACGCCCCCATGGCGGTGATCGAGTTTGTCGACCGCGACGTCTCCGCCAAGGGCCAGGACTCCGGCCCCGTCCAGGCGCAAGCGGCGGAGTAGGGCCTCTTCACCTCTCCCTTAAGGGAAAGGTGAATGGTGTTGGCGCCCGCCGTAGTGAAGCACTTCGACCTTTTCGAGGGTGACCAGCCCCAGCCCCGCCATGCTCTCCAGCACGGCCAGGAATCCCCGGATCTTTTCTTCCGCGTCAACGATCTCGATGACCAGCGGCAGCTTGGCTGAAAGATCGAGAATCTTGGCCGAATGCACCTTGCCGTGGAGGCCGTAGCCCATCGGTCCGCGCAGCACCGTCGCCCCGGCCAGCCCGGCCTCGCGCGCCTTCATGACGATATCTTCGTAGAGCGGGCGATGATGGTTCATCTTGCCCTCCTCGGTGTAGATTCTGAGGAGAACGGCGGCTTGCGGCGCTTCCATGTTCAGCTCCCTTTGACCGCGCCCAGGGCCGCCGCGGCGATGAAGCCCAGCCACACGGCGGCCAGGCACAGCACCACCGATCCGACGATATTGGCGCCGGCGCGC
>DATCEL010000066.1:0-2904 GCA_036510115.1 Caulobacteraceae bacterium | reverse complement strand
CAGATGCAGGAAACCCTGCGCATCGCGCTCGACAAGGGCCAAACTCTGCCAACGGATCTGGTGACCGCCCTGCAGAGCAATATCTCGGCCAACTCCATGCCCACGCCGGAGCGCGACCTCCGTCGCGGTGTCGTCTTGATTGCGTGCGGTCTTGGTTTCGTCTTGCTCGGCTACGGCCTCTGGTACGGCCTGATGAGCGTCTCGGACGAAGGCGCCTACATCTCCGGCGGCAGTGTCGCTGGGGTGGGCGCCATACCGGGCCTCATTGGCATCGCCTATTTGATCCTGTGGGCGACGAAGCGCAGCGAGCGTAGGAACTAACACCGCGGCCGGCCCCGGAGGGTAGCCATGGTCGATTCCGTCCGCGCCGCGAGGCACGACCTCGAGTTGGTCGCTTTGGCCGTGGCCGGTGATCGGCCGGCGTTCGGCGAACTCGTTCGCCGTCATGGTTCGGCGGTCCGGGCTCTACTGCGTCGGATGGGCGCGACAACCCACCTCGCCGACGATCTGGCGCAGGACGCCTTCTTGGCCGCCTTTGAGCAGATCACTGAGTTCCGCGGCGAGGGCACCTTCCAATCGTGGGTCAAGCGCATCGCCGCTCGGGCTTACGTCAAGCGATGGCGACGTGATGCGCGCGAGGAACTGATGGCGGACCCGCCGGATTCGGGCGGTCCGCCACCCGATCCCGCGGGGTCGATCGATCTAGACGAGGCATTGGCTTCATTGTCGGCGCCGGAACGGATGTGCGTTTCGCTCTGTTACGGCGCGGGTATGTCGCATTCGGAAGCCGCCGTGGCCTTGAATGCGCCTTTGGGAACGGTCAAATCCCATGTCAAACGTGGTATGGATAAGCTCCGCCTCCGGCTCGCGCCGTCTGGCGGGACCTTGGAGCGCCAAGTCAATGGCTGACAAAACCTTCGAGATGGAACTCGATCGGCTATTCAGCGAAAACGCGGCGTTCGCCGATGCCGACCTTTTCGCCATGAGGGTTGAAACGAGTCTCGAGCGCGGCTGGACCTTCCGGCGTTACCTGATCGGCGGCCTGGGCTGCGCCGGCGGCTTGATCGGCGCGATTCAACTCATGGGCTATGGGGTCATGCCCAAGCTCGGCGTCTTGGCGGCCCAATATGCCCCCGACGTCCAGGTTAAGTGGACGGAGGTCGCCGTCTCGCACCTGTTGCCTGGCGGCCTGGAAGTGAATGGCGAGATCCTGTGGATGTCGCTCGCCATGGCTGTCGTCGCCGTCGGTTTCGCGCTCACCCGCGCCATTCGCGAGATCTGAGAGAGAGGGACGTCCTCATGTCCGCCCAACGAGAACAACGGCGGATCACCGCCCCTCGGATCGCCGCCCGCAAGGGCCGCGAACCGATTGTTTGCCTTACCGCTTACACCGCGCCGATGGCCGAATTGCTCGATGACGTCTGCGACCTCATCCTGGTTGGGGATTCGGTGGGCATGGTGCTGCACGGCTTGCCCAACACCGTTGGTGTGACGCTGGAGATGATGATTCTTCATGGCCAGGCGGTGATGCGCGGCAGCCGCCGGGCCCTGGTGGCGGTCGATATGCCGTTCGGTACCTACGAAGCCTCGAGTGAGGATGCCTACGCCAACGCCACGCGCATCCTGAAGGAAACCGGCGCCGGCGCGGTCAAGGTGGAGAGCGGCCCCCACGTCGCCGATACGATCGCCTATCTCACCACCCGGGGCGTGCCGGTAATCGGCCATGTCGGCCTGCGCCCGCAGTCGGTGCTGACCGATGGCGGCTTTCGCGCGAAAGGCAGGGTCGAGGCGGAGCACGCCGAAATCTTGGCCGAGGCGCAGGCGGCGGCTCGCGCCGGCGCCTTCTGCGTGGTCGTCGAGGGCGTCGCCGAACCCTTGGCACGGGAAATCACCCGCTTGCTTCCGGTTCCCACGATCGGTATCGGCGCCTCGGCGGGTTGCGACGGCCAGATTTTGGTCACCGAGGATATGTTGGGGCTTTTCGATTGGACCCCGAAATTCGTTCGGCGCTATGGGGATCTGCGCGGCGAGATCGCCAAGGCCGTGCGGGCCTACGCCGCCGACGTACGCGCCGGAACGTTCCCGGCCGCCGCTGAGACCTACTTCGCCTCAGCCAAGGGCTAGATCGCGGCGCGTTCCTGTGCCATGCGCAGCGGGGCGCTCGCCGCGTTGCGGCGGCGCTGTCCCAACGTTAAGTTCGGCGCCCCGGCGCGAGCCCCGGTCTGGAGTCTTAAAGAAAACTCGTGGTCGATTTTATCGAAGAGGTCGAGGAGCAGCTTCGTTCCGACCGCTATCGCGCTTTCGCGCGCACGGCATGGCCATGGGTCGTCGCGCTGATCGTGGCGATCATCGCCACGTTCCTGGCGGTATGGGGTTATGACAGTTGGCGAGATCGCAATATCGCGGAGGCGTCGATCAGCTATGACAAGGCTCTGACCGAACTGGCTCAGGGCGACCAGACCGGCGCCTACAACGATTTCGCGCCGATCGCCCGGTCGGGGCCGGCGGGATACAAGATGCTTTCGCTGATACAGCAGGGCAACATTCGCCTTTCCGCCGGAAAGGGAACCGACGCCGCAGCCCTGTTCGATCAGGCGGCCAAGGCCGCGCCCAATCCAATCCTGCGCGATCTGGCGAGCTTGCGCGCCGCCTTGGCGCTGCTGGATGCCGCGCCCTACGCCCAACTCCAGACGCGGTTGAGCGCCCTCATTGGACAGAACAAGCCCTTTGATCTGCAGGCGCGAGAAGCCCTCGCTATGGCCAAGCTCGAGGCAGGCAAGACGGCCGACGCGCGCGCGGATTTCAACGCCATCACCCTCACGCTTGGCGTGAGCAAGTCGATGCAGGGGCGGGCCCAGGCGGCCATCGCCCTCATCGACGCTGGCGAGGCGCCGGCGGCCTTGG
>DATCEL010000065.1:0-9004 GCA_036510115.1 Caulobacteraceae bacterium | reverse complement strand
GACGATTTCGAGCGCGACCTGGCCTTTACGCGGGACGTCGGACTGGCGGTGCTGGACGCTTGGCCGCCGATCGCGCGAGAGCGCATGGCCGAGCCGTGGACCGCGGCCGAGCGCGAAGAGCAGCTTGTCCGCCGCGGGCGCTATGTCGAATTCAACCTGCTCTACGACAAGGGCACCATGTTCGGCCTCAAGACCGGCGGCAATATCGACAGCATTCTCTCGTCCATGCCCCCGGTGGTGAAGTGGCCGTAAGCGGGCTTTCACCCCTTTCGAATGAGGCACAACAGGCTTCCATCCTACCTCTACCGTCATCGCCGGGCGTGAGTCCCGGCGACCCATTGAGCGCGTGAGAAGGCGTGGCCGTGCGCGAGCATGGCCATGTCGCGGACGTGGGGACGTCAGGTTTCAGGATGTCAGAGTCGGACCAGTCGTGGCCGCGCAAGGCGACCATCCTTGTTTCGGTGTGCTTGGGTCGCCGGGACTGACGCCCGGCGATGACGTTTGGGGTGGGGAGAGCGGGGAGCGAATTTACGCGAGCGGGTTTGCCTAACGTCCCATGCCCTGGGCCACGGCTTTCAACCGTTCGATCAGCGAGAGTTTGTCACTCGGGAAGTCGTTGTCGATCCACCAGGATTCGACCTCGGCCAGAACCATGCCGACCAGGGGACCCTCGGGGATGCCCGCGGCCATGACGTCCTCGCCGGTAAGCGGCAGGGTTGATCGGGGACAGCTTTGCGCCATGGGCAACAAAGCGCGCCACTGCATCGCCGCCCCGCCTCCCCCCGCCCAGGCCAGCATGGCCTTGTCGCGGAATGCGTCCGCGCCCAGTCGATAGACCGATTGGCGCACGGCCTTGGGGCTCATCCACGAGATGATGGCCGGATCGGCCTTGGCCGCCTGGACGAGGCGCGCCTTTTGCGCGTTGGAGAGGCGCAGGCGGTCCGCCGCCGCCCCCGCCGCGCGGGGATCGGCAGGCAGCAGGGCGGCAAGGCGCAGAAGGCTGTCGCCTTCGGCCAGCATGTCAGTCTCAAGGCCCACGAGCGCCTCGAACCGCGCAAGATCCTCGGCCTCGGGAAGAACGCGCGCGAGGACGCGCGCCGCCGCCATCAGCCGCACAGCCGAGCGCGGATCCTCCGCCGCCAGCAGCGTCAGAAGTTCCTTGGCCACGCGCTCGGCGGAGAGGCCATCCACCAGGTCTTTCAGCGCCGCGCAGGCGGCCAGGGCCGCCGCATCGGGTTCGCCTCGCCCGTACCAAGCGAGAAAGCGGAAGAACCGCAGGATGCGCAGGGCGTCCTCGCGGATGCGGGTCTCGGCATCGCCGACGAAGACGATGGCCCCGGCCTTGACGTCGGCCAGCCCATGCCCCGTGGGGTCGAAGAGGCGCCCCTCGGCGTCAGCGTAGAGGGCGTTCAGGCGAAAGTCGCGGCGCGCCGCGTCCGCGCTCCAGTCGTCGGTGAAGGCGACCACCGCGTGGCGCCCGTCGGTCTCCACATCGCGCCGCAGGGTGGTGATCTCGATCGTCCGACCACGGCTCACCGCGGTGATGGTGCCATGCGCTTCGCCGGTGGCGAGCGCCGTGATCTTCGCCGCAGTCAGCGCCGCCTTGGTTTCAGGCGGGGTCAGGGTGGTGGCGATATCGACATCGCTCACCGGGGCACCCAGAAGCGCGTTGCGCACGCAACCGCCGACGAAGCGCGCGCCTTCGGAACCAGCGGCGGCGGCAAGCGCCGCCATCACCGCGACCGTGGCCGGGTGAGCCATCCACGGCTGCGGGAGAAGCGTGGGCTCAGGCAACGGCGGCCCCGTAGAGACGGTCATAGAGCGCGCGCAGCATGCCCGCCGTCGCCCCCCAAATGGTCCGGTCCTCCCAGGTGGCGGCGTAGAAGCGGCGCGTGACCCCGTCCGCCGTCTTCATTTCGCGCTGCTCATAGCTCATCGGATCCATCAGAAATCCAAACGGGGTCTCGAACACCTCGGCCACCTCGTCGGGATTGGGGGTTGGTTCATAGCCCTGACCGACGAAGCCGACCACCGGGATGACGTGAAAGCCGGTTCCGGTGCGGTAGGGCGTGGACAGTCCGACAACATCGACAAGCGTCGGATCGAGGCCGATCTCCTCATGGGCCTCGCGCAACGCCGCCCCCCAGGGCGTCTCGCCCGGCTCACAGCGACCGCCCGGCAGGGCGATCTGCCCCGTATGTCGGCGCAAGGCGTCCGAGCGCCGGGTGAGGATCACCGAGAGGCCGCGCGGACGCTCGACCAGTCCCACCAGCACGGCCGCCGGGGTCAGGACGCCCGCCGCGGCCGGGGCGGTGGCTGGCGACAGGTCGAAGTCCGAACGCCCGGCGGGCTGGTCGACGATCTCCAGAGGGTCGAGGTGCCGCGCGATCCAGTCTCGCAGATCCACGGCGGACGCGGGAGCGCTCAAGGCTCGCCCGCCGGCGGCCCGACCGCGAACCATTCGCCCTGGGAGGCGACGCACATCATCGGCCCATCGGGGGTTTCGCGCCGCGTGGCCATTTCGGCGAGTTCGTAGAACACCGGCCTGAGGATCAGCGCCTCGAGCCCGCGTCGGACATGGACATAGGGGCGCGGCTCGCCTGTTTCCGGATCCATCCGCACACGGATGGGATTTTCCGCTCCGGCCTCGACCTCGTCGCCGACATTGGTCACGAATTTGAGCGTCTCGCCCACCCGGTCCACGCGGACGGCGACGAAGGGCGCGTCCTCGACCTGGATCGCCAGCTTCTCGACCGGGGTCACCAGGACATAGCCCTCGGGGTCCTTGCGCAGGACGGTGGAGAACAGGCGCACCAAGGCTTCGCGGCCGATGGGCGTGCCCTCGTGGAACCACAGGCCGTTCTTCTTGATGACGATGTCGATCTCGCCGCAATGGGCCGGATGCCACAGATGCACCGGCGGCAGGCCGCGGCCGGGGGCCTGCTTGGCCGCTGCGATTACCCCGTCCAGCGCTGTCGGTCCTTTGGCCATGGCCGCGAAGCTAGGCCCGCCCAAGCCGACGCTCAAGCCGGTCAGGGCGCGCGCGTGAGGTTCTCGCTGGAGAGGGTGATCCAGTTACCGCCCTTCAGCTCGGTCTGCACCTCGGCGCGCATATAGTTCGGCCCCGAATGGGTGACCACGGTGCGCCGCTTGTGCATGGGGCCAACCGGGTGATCGAGTTCGGTGTAGGTCCAGGTCCCGTCCTCGATGGTCAGGTCTTTCCACGGGCCCGGCCGGTCGCCGCCGGCGGTGAGGGTCTGGGTGCGGAAGGTGAGCTTGCCCTCCTCGTGGCCCTTGGGAAGGAAGATGACGATTGCCGCCGGCGTTCCCGCGACAGCCTGCTCGCAGACGAAGAACAAACCGGTGCGCGCGCAGCTATTGTCGATCGTCTGTGTGCGACCCTTGGCCGTGGTGGCGATCCAGTGGCCGTCCATGGCCTTGAGGGCGTCGTAGACGTCCGTGCCGGCCGCCAGGGCCGGCGTCGCCGCGGCGACCGACAGGGCGAGAAGGATCGGCTTCATTCCGCCGCCATGGCGTAAGCGGACGCTGGCCTCACCAGAGGCGCGGCCCGGACCTCGCCGAGAAGGCCGTCCGTCGCGCCTGGAACCAGGGCGCGGACCAGGACCCGACTCGGATCCACCGGTCCCGGCATCATCACCCCCTCGGTTCGGGAAAACCCGAACTCGCCGAAATAGCTTTCGTCGCCCACCAGTAACACCACCGCGTGTCCGGCCGCCCGGGCGCCATCGCAGGCGCCGCGAATGAGGGCGGCGCCGACGCCCGCGCTCCGCTCGGCCTCATCGACGGCGAAAGGACCCAGAAGCAGGGCCGGCGTCTCTCCGATAGCGATCGGCCACAGGCGGACGCAGCCGACGGCGCGCCCATCGATCCAGGCCACGCGTGACAGCTCGCCCAGGGACGACGCCCCTTCGCGCAGACGTTCGGCGGCCTTGGCGAAGCGCCCCGGGCCAAAGGCGCGGGCGATCAGAGCATCGGCGAGCGGCGCATCTGACGGGCGCTCGGGAGCGAGGACAAGCGGGCGTGTCATGGCGCCGCGCGTTAGGGCCATGGCGGCGGTCCGTCAATCATGCCCGTCCGCTGCAACCCGAGGCTTACGCCTCCAGTTCGATATCCCAGTAGAGGTAGTCGAGCCAGCTTTCGTGCAGGTGGCCAGGGGGGAAGCGGCGACCGCGATCCTGCAGCTCGTACATCGTTGGCCGGCGCGGATGGCTGTGGGGTCTCATCGCCGCCTCGCGCGGCGTGCGGCCGCCCTTTGCCAGATTGCAGCGGGCGCAGGCGGTAACGATGTTTTCCCACGTCGTGCGACCGCCGCGCGAGCGCGGGGTCAGATGGTCGAAGGTCAGATCCTCGCCCGAGCCGCAATACTGGCATGCGAAGGAGTCGCGCAGGAAGAGGTTGAACCTCGTGAAGGCCGGGGGCCGATCCTGGGCCACATAGCTCTTCAGCGAGACGACGCTCGGCAGGCGCATCTCGAATGACGGCGAATGGATGAGGGTGTCGTAGGTGGAGACCACGTCGACGCGCTCGAGGAAGACGGCCTTGATCGTCTCCTGCCAAGACCACAACGACAGCGGATAATAGGAGAGCGGCCGGAAGTCCGCGTTCAGCACCAGGGCGGGCGCCCCGGACGGCGGACGGCTAAGAACCTGCATCGCGGTCTCCGGCGCGGATGCTCAGGTCTTCGTCCAGAATGGCGAGTGTAAAACTGAAGACTTCGTCTCCTGTTCGCTTGAACCTCAAGTGGCGGCCTTATGCCACCTGATTTGCAGCGAATCATAGGGGAAGTTCGACGACATCTCCATGACTGGAGGCAAAACCGGCGGGGCGGGGAGGCTCGGGGCGCCGCCTTCGTTGCGCGAATGTCACGCTTGGCCGGGGCCGGTGTTGGCCGCGTTCGAGAGGAGCGCCTTGCGCCCACGCCCCTCTCGAAGCTTTGGCCCGTTCATCTTGACGTGCGGGGCTTAGAGGCCGGAAACGGCGGTGGCGCCGGCGAGAACGACGCCAAGCGAAACTAGGAAGAAGGAAACGGAACGGTCGAACAGACGTTCGAAGGCGAGGAACTTTGACATAACGATAATCCTTGGTTTTAGGTTTTGCCTCCGGAGCGGAAGGCGATGTCCGATGTGGACGGTGTTTAGATAGCACCTATCTGAACGTTGTCAAGATAATCTTTACGCCGTTCGGATTAAGTTTTATGGTGGCCGCATACAGGGAAACTATTGAGCCATGACCCACGCCGACCTCACTCTCGAAACCACCGACGATCGCCCCTATCACCACGGCGATCTATCGCGCGCGCTGGTTCAGGCCGGCAGAAAGATCCTCGAACGGGACGGTCCAGGCGCCCTCTCGCTGCGCGCCGTGGCCCGCGAGGCGGGGGTCAGCCCGGCGGCGCCCTACCATCACTTCAAGGACAAGTGCGACCTGATGGCGGCGGTGGCCAGCGAGGGTTGGCATGAGCTGTCCGTGGCCGTCGCCAAGGCGCGCATGGCGGCGACAGACGCCCGCCATGGCCTCAGTGAGATTGGCGTCGCCTACGTCTGCTTCGCTCGCCAGAACCCGGCCCTCTATCGGCTGATGTATGACAGCGCCTGCGACAGCGAGGACATGCCCGCCAACGCCAAGGGAGAGGCCAGCGGTTGGGGCCAGGTGCGGGAGGCGCTGATCTCCGTGGGCATCGATCCCGAAGATGACCATGAGCTCAAGCTCGCCACCATCGCCTCCTGGTGCGCCGCCCACGGGGTGGCGGAGATGGCCGGATTCAAGGAATTCTCGGCCCTCAAGGAAGCCATGGGCGGCGAGGAAGCCTTCATCCGCGGCATCCTCGACCACCTCGGTATCTACGCCCGCCACGCACGGCCGCGCCACGACGCGTGAGCCCACCCGCCGCGGGATTTGTCACCCGCTTCGCGCCCTCCCCCAGCGGCCACCTGCATCGAGGCCACGCCTATTCCGCGCTCCTCGCCGCTGACGCCGCGACCGAGGCCGGGGGTCGTTTCCTGCTGCGCATCGAAGATATCGATACCGCGCGCAGTCGGCCGGAATTCGTCGACGCGATCTTTGAGGATCTGGCCTGGCTCGAGATAGGCTGGGAAACGCCCGTGGTGTTTCAATCGAGGCGTTCCGACGCCTACGCCCGCGCCCTCGCGGCCTTGCGCGACAAGGGGCTGCTCTACCGCTGTTTCCGCACCCGGAGCGAAGTGATCGATGAAATCGGCCGCGCTCCGCATGGGCCGCAGGCGCCATTCTTCAGCGAGCCGCTCGAGCCGGCGGCGGAGACCTCCCGGCTCTCCGAGGGCGCGCCTTTCGCCTGGCGGCTTTCCGTTCGCGCCGCCGAGGCGGCGCTTGGCGGGTTCGCGGGCCTCACCTTCCACGATCAGGCGCGCGGCGAGATCGCCGCCGATCCGTGGCGCGCCGGCGATGTCGTGCTCGCCCGCAAGGATGGCGGCGTCGCCTATCATCTGGCCGTGACCCTCGACGACGCCGAGGCGGGCGTCTCCTGCGTCATCCGCGGCGAGGATCTGATCGAAGCCTGCCACGTCCAGCGGATGCTCCAGGCCCTGCTCGGATTGCCCGCGCCGACATACCTACATCACCGGCTAATCCTGCGCCCGGACGGCCAGCGCTTCGCCAAACGCGATACGACCGAGACCCTGCGCGCCCTGCGCGAGGCGGGCGTGACGCCGGCCCGTCTGCGGAGCTGGGGTTGTGAGTGAGGCCGCGCCCGCCAGGGCGCTTCTGAAAGAGCGCGACTATCTGTTTTTCTGGGCCTCGCGCTGGATGGGCAGCTTCGGGACCCAGGTCCAGAGCGTGGCCATGGGCTGGCAGATCTACGCCATCTCCCGGCGTACGCTCGATGTCGCCCATTCGGCGTTCAACGTCAGCCTCATTGGTCTGGTCACCTTTCTGCCCCTGCTGCTTCTGGCCCTGCCCGCCGGCGAGACCGCCGACCGGCACGACCGGCGAGGCGTCTTGGCACTATGCTATCTCGCCGAGATCGCGGGCGTGGCGACGCTGGCTTGGACGACGCTCGCCGGCCAGGTAAGCATTCCCATTCTCCTGGGGGTCGCGGTCCTCTTCGGCGCCGCGCGCGCCTTCTTTTCCCCGGCGATGACGGCGCTCGGGCCCATGCTGGTGCCGCGCGAACTGCTGCCACGGTCGATCGCCTGGAATTCCCTGGCCTGGCAAAGCGCTTCCATCGCCGGGCCGGCCCTGGCGGGATTTCTGATCGCCGCCTCTCCCGGCGCCGCCTATTGCGGAACGCTCGGGTTGTACATCGTGGCGGCCATCGCCTTGATCTTCATTCGCAGATCCACGCGGCCCCAGAGGCAGGGCGGCTCGCGTCTGGAACTGGTCAAGGAAGGCCTCGTCTATGTGTGGTCCAACCGAGTGGTGTTCGGAGCCATCTCCCTCGACCTGGCGGCGGTGATCCTGGGCGGAGCGACAGCCTTGCTGCCGGCTTTCGCCAGAGACATCCTCCACGCCGGACCGGAGGGCTTCGGCCTGCTGCGCATGGGACCCGCGCTCGGCGCCACCTGCGTCGGTCTCTATCTCGCCGTCCGACCGATCCGCGAGAGAGCCGGCGTGATCATGCTCTCCGGCGTTGCCGTATTCGGCGCGGCCACCGTGCTGTTCGGCTATTCAAAACTGCTGTGGCTCTCCATCGCCGCCCTGGCGGTTCTGGGTGGGGCGGACATGCTCAGCGTGTTCATCCGCCATACGCTGGTGCAACTGGTCACGCCCGATCCAATGCGCGGGCGGGTGGCGGCGGTGTCGACGCTGTTCATCGGCGCCTCCAACGAATTGGGCGAGTTCGAGAGCGGCCTGGCGGCGCGGTTCCTGGGCGCGGTGGGCGCGGCCATCTTCGGCGGCGTGGGCGCGCTCGCCGTCACAGGAATCTGGGCGTGGCTGTTTCCGGCCTTGCGCCGGGCCGACCGTCTCGAATAATTCCACATGCGAAAAGATCATTGGTCGAGGCGAGCGTCATGGGAATTCTGAATGGCAAAGTGGTTCTGGTCACCGGCGGCGGCAACGGCATCGGCCGCGACTGCGCCCTGATCGCCGCGCGCGAAGGCGCCAAGGTGGTCGTCAACGATCTCGGCGGCAGTCTTTCCGGCGGTGACGAGGGCGGCGCTGGGCCGGCCGAGATGGTGGCCCAGGAAATCCGCGCCGCGGGCGGCGAAGCGATCTCCAACTCCGACAGCGTGACCTCGCTGAAGGCCTGCCAAGGCATGCTGGAGCAGGCGCTGGGCGCCTTCGGCGGCCTGCACGCGGTGATCAATCCAGCGGGCATCCTGCGCGACGGCATGTTTCACAAGATGAGCGAGGCCGACTGGGACAGGGTGATCGAGGTGCATCTGCGCGGCACCTTCAATGTCTGCCGCGCCACGATCGAGCATTTCCGAGCCCAGGAGGACGGCGCCTATATGCTCTACACCTCCACCAGCGGCATCATCGGCAACATCGGCCAGACCAACTATGGCGCGGCCAAGATGGGCATCGCCGGCTTGTCGCGGATCATCGCCATGGAAGGCGCGGCCAAGAACGTGCGCTGCAACTGCATTGCCCCGGTGGCCTGGACCCGGATGACCCAGTCGGTGCCGGTCAAGGACGAGGCGCAGGCGGCGCGCCGCGCCCAGATGGCCAAGGACATTCGTCCCGACCAACCAGCGCGGTTCTCCGTGGCGCTGATTTCCGACGCGGCCAAGACCGTCAGCGGCCAGATCTTCGGCGTCAGCGGCGAGAACATCATTCTCTACAGCCAGCCTCGGCCGATCGCGACCCTGGGCAATGCTGACGGCTGGACAGTCGAGACCATCCTCTCCGAAGCCCTGCCGCAGATGGCCGACAAGTTCTATCCGCTGTCGCGCCTGCCGCTCGCCGCGCCGCCCGCGCCGGCCAGGGCGGGTTGAGGGTGGGCCGTCTCGAAGGCCGCGGCGCGGTCATCACCGGCGCCGCCAGCGGCATCGGCCGGGCGACCTCG
>DATCEL010000064.1:0-2656 GCA_036510115.1 Caulobacteraceae bacterium | reverse complement strand
AGCGAAGGGCGTCTGGGTCTGATTGAGGAAAATCGAACCATCGGCTCGGATCGAGACGGTGATCGGCTGGGTCTGGTCTTGCATCGCGCCCGCTTCCGTCTTGGGAAGTTGGAGCGGCACTCCGGCGGTGAGCAATGGCGCTGAGATCATGAAAATGATCAGCAAGACGAGCATCACGTCCACCAGCGGCGTGACGTTAATTTCCGAGAGCGCCGCGCGGCGGGATCGGCGCGCGCGGCCACCGCGCCGCCGGCTCGCCGAAAAGGCGTCGTGTGTGGAGAGCGCCACGGCTAAAGCCGCTCGGCCACGCGACGCTGGATCGCCGTCACCAAGTCGTCGGCAAATCCTTCCAGGCGGGCGGCGTAGCGGCCGGCGTCCGTGGAGAACTTGTTGTAGGCGATATAGGCCGGGATCGCCGTCGCCAGCCCTACCGCGGTGGCGAACAGCGCCTGGGCGATGGCCGGCGCCACCACCGAGAGATTGGTGTTCTTCTCCACGGCGATGGCCTGGAAGGCTGTCATGATGCCCCAGACGGTGCCGAAGAGGCCGACGAAGGGCGAAGCGGTGGCCACGATGGCGAGCGTGCCCAGGCCCTCCTCGACCCTCTGGCTCTCGCGCGCGACGGCGGAATCGAGCACCCGGTTGATGCGTTCGATCAGGAACGCGATCTGCGAGTCGCCCTGCGGCGGCGCCAGCAGACCCTTGGCCCTCGCCTCCTTCCATTCGCGCAACGCCGCCTGGAGCATGGATGGGAGGGCATGACGCGGGGAAGCGCCCGCGTCGGACGCCACCTCCTCGAGTGATCGGCCGGAGTTGACCTCGGCCTCGAACCGATTGGCGGCCCGATTGAGCGTGGTGATGCGCACCGATTTGTCGATGATCACCGCCCACGACCAGAACGATGCGAGAGCGAGACCCAGCAAGACTCCCTTCACCACCCAGCTTGCCTGCAGGAATTGGTGAATGAGGGAAAAGCTGTCGGGCGTGATGGCGCCGGCGGGGTTCATCGATGACCTTATCTGGAGTGGCGGCGAAGGGTGCGCGCGATGCCGCTAACCGGTGGTTAAACTATGACGGCGTGGCTGTCGCGAGATAGGGGCGGAGGCATTCCGCCAACTCAGCCGGCGGGCGCCGGGCGCGGCCATCGGGACGGATGCAGGCAGCGTCCACCTCGGCCCTCGCCACCAGGGCGCCGGCGCGGGTGACCTGCTGGCGGATGAACAGGCGCGGCCCCGCGACAGTTTCAAACCAGGTGTGAATGGTCAGGGCGTCATCGATCCGGGCGGCGCTGAGGAAATCGATGCCGAGGCGCGTGACCGTGAAGGCGCAGGGGTCCGGCCTCGCCAAGAGTTCGGCGTGTCCGATTCCGACAACCCGCAGGGCGTCGGTTCGCCCGCGCTCGAAAAAGCGGACATAACTCGCGTGATAAACCACCCCGGTGAAATCGGTGTCTTCGTAGTAGACGCGGACGGCCAGCCGATGCTCGCGTCCGTCGAACGCACCGGCCGAGGGTTCGTCCAATCAACCCTCCCCGTCGAAAAGTTGCGGCTGAACCGTGGGTGGGGCGGGAGCATCGAGTCCCAGATGCAGCCACGCCTTGGCGCAGGCCAGCCGCCCGCGGGGCGTGCGCTGGATGAAGCCCTGTTGCAGGAGGAAGGGCTCGACCACGTCTTCCACCGAGTCTCGCGCCTCGGCGAGAGCGTAGGCGAGCGTCTCCACCCCCGCCGGGCCGCCGCCGTAGTTTTCAATCAGCGCTCGCAGATAGCGGCGATCGAGGCCGTCGAGACCGGCGGCGTCCACCTCCAGGCGGGCCAGGCCCCGGGCGGCGCAAGGCCGATCGATCAGCGGCGCGCCGTCGGCGGCGGCGAAGTCGCGCACCCGGAGCAGCAGTCGTCCGGCCACGCGGGGCGTTCCCCGGGCCCGACCGGCGATCTCAGCCGCCCCCTCGGGCGCCAGCTTCAGTCCCATCTTGCGCGCGGTCTGGCTGAGCATGAGTTCGAGCTCGGCCGGTGTGTAGAAATCGAGCCTTATGGGAATACCGAAGCGGTCGCGCAGCGGCGTCGCCAGCAGGCCCGCCCGGGTCGTCGCCGCCACCAGGGTGAAGGGCGCAAGATCGATGCGCACCGAGCGCGCCGAGGGCCCCTCGCCGATCATCAGGTCCAGGGCGTGATCCTCCATGGCCGGATAGAGGATTTCCTCAACGTTCGGCGCCAGGCGGTGGATCTCGTCGATGAACAGAACGTCCCGCTCTTCGAGATTGGTCAGGATCGCGGCCAGATCGCCCGCCTTGGCCAGCACCGGGCCGGAGGTGCCGCGGAAATTGACCCCCAGTTCGCGGGCGATGATCTGCGCCAGGCTGGTCTTGCCCAGGCCCGGCGGCCCGGACAGCAGCACGTGATCCATGGCCTCGGATCGGGACCTGGCCCCCTCGATGAACACCCGCAAATTGGCCTTGGAGACCTCCTGACCAACGAATTCAGCCAGGGACCTGGGGCGCAGGGCGATGTCGGCGGGCTCCAGCGGCGCGGCCTCGCCAGCGACCACGCGGGTCATCGGCCAAGTTCCTGCAGGGCGGCGCGGATCAGCGCCGCCTCGCCAGCGTCCTCACCCAGGCGCAGGCTCGCCTGATCCACCACTCGCCGCGCGGCGACCTCGG
>DATCEL010000063.1:0-4719 GCA_036510115.1 Caulobacteraceae bacterium | reverse complement strand
CCCGCCGATATCGCGTTGGTTGGCCGGGAGGCGGCGGCTTCGGCGGCGATGCGGGCGGTGACAACCGCCGCGGTGTCGGGCCCGGTAGCGGCCGTGGCAGCCGCGAGACCAGGGGTTTCGTAAGGGGGCGGAGTCGTGGCTTCCGGTGGGGCCGGCAGGGGCGCCCCCAATATGGCCGGACCCGTGCCAAAACCCGAACGGATCGGCGCGGAGGACACCAAGAGTGTGGCGCGCGGCGCCTGTGACCGCATCCGAACGAGCAAGTTCCACGCCACCAAACCGATGACGACGACCAGCGCGGCGCAGACCAAATTGCGGGAAGTCGCGCCTTTGCCAAATTGCGCGCCCAACGGCGCCCGCAGCTTCGTATCTTCGCCGGGCGTTTCTCTCTTGAACCGCGTCACGACCGTTTCCTGGTCCAGTCCAAGGGCGCGCGCGTAGGCCCTGACATAGCCGACCGCGAATGGCCGAGCCGGTAGGGCGTCAAGATCGAACGCCTCCAGGGCGGCGATGTAGAGCCCGCGCACGTGGGTTGCCTGGGCGATGTCTTCGACATCCAGTCCCAGGCTCTCGCGGGCGCGACGGAGGGCCGCGCCCACGTGGTCATCTGTCGCCAATACAAGCTTAGCTGGTCGCAGGGCCGCCAGATCGTCGTGGGCCGCCTCGGGCCCCGCGTGTTCATCGATCGAAGGCGAAAAAAGACTCACGGCGCCACGGTCCTCGACACTGGCGGACTATCAGACAGGCTTGCAGGATTCAACGCGTCTCATAACTCGCGACCATTATCGAAAGTCACGGCACGAATATCTGAAGAATGTCGAGGTTTGCTTAACCAAACCGCCCTTCCCAAAGTAAATTTGAGCGGCCGGCGCGCGCCAAGATATTGTGGGAACCTCCGGGAGGGCGCGGTCCAATATGATCGTGTCCAGATCGGGCAGGGCTCGGCAAGCCGTAACCAGTTGAACACGATCGGTTGGCCCGAACGCATCGGCGTCGTGTTTCGTCTGGCAGAGACCACTGTCGTGGATAGCGAAGTCGCGCGTGTTCATCGTGCGAAGCACCTGACCCCTCCTGGCGTAGTCGGTGGCGGTTCCGCGGTAGAACATCGCGCCAGTGCCTTGCAGGCAGGAATAGTATCCTGGCCGATGAAGTTTGAACCACAAGATCTGCAGTCCGTCCTCGCTTTCCCAATAGACAGTGCCTGTATTGGGGACGAAAGCCGCGAGGCCATCGGAGCTCAGCGGGGCGAGTCCGTATTTCATCCATGGTTCCCTCTGGTCGGCGAAGGCCACGCCGGAAACCAGGAGGAACGAGGCGGCGATCGCGAGAAATCGGGTGACGCCGCCGCGGATCGCCAACACAAGCAAACCAATCGCGCAAAACGCCACCCCGGCCCTTAAGCCGGTGGAAGCAAAGTGCAGGCTGTCCGCGCCTTCGTAGACGAGGAGCGACGCCACGCCAGCGCAAGCCAAGCCAAAGGCGGTCCTCGCCACGACCCGCGCCGCCGCTCCGAGACGCGCGCCTTTGTTCCATTCGACAACAACAATCGTCAGGGCGACGAGCAGAAACAGTGGCCCGATGATCTGCAGCGCCGCAACGAATCGCGAGGCGCCGCTGAAGAAAATCGCCACGACAAAATATTCTTTGGAAAAGGTTTCCGCGGGCAGCCTCAGGACGATGATCGCCAGGAATGCGTTGGCCGCGAGAGTTGCGATCCAAAGCACGCGCCAGACCTGGAGATTCATGGCGAGCAGGTTGTGAAACACATCCGCGCCCAGCGCGGACAAAACCAGTCCGCCAAGCGTGACGATCAACACAGAAGCGATAAGCCTTTGCTCGGTCCGCGTGCCGAGGCGAAGCGCGACGAAGAGTGTGACCGTGGTGGCGGCTATCTGGCAGAAGTCCCACCAACGCCACTCCGAGATCAGGCCGAAATCACAGCGTTGTTTGACGATTTGGAACCACATCGGATCGAACACGACAAAAGCGCGCGAGAAAGGCCCGACGCCGGCGGCCACCGCAGCCACGCCGATGCATCCGGCGGCAGCGACGAGGATCCAGACGCGCGGTTCTCGCCGTGCGGCGGCGAACACCATGACCGCGACCGCGACAAGCGCCATGAGTGGGTGCAGGACCGCCGCGGCGATCGAGACGGCCGCGGCCGCCACAAAGCGCCGCCGCAGCGCGAGGGCGAAGGCGGCCATCGATAGGGCCTCGGCATAGAGGCGGGGCGTCGCGAAAGCCTCACCGTATTGGAAGACGCTCTCTCCGCCGTAGCCGGAATAGAGGAAAACCGCCGCCGTGAGCGCCGCCATGAACTCAATGTCACGCCGGAACACGGTCCGGGCCAGACACGCCGCGGAAGCGAGCCAGATGCATTCCCCGAAGATCGTCGCCGAGAGGTCTGCGTTCGACAACCCCAAGGTCTCGACAACGTGCTTGTAGAGCATTGTGTATGCCGAAAAGGAATCCTGCGAGCCGTATTTGAAGAACAGATCGGAGGAGAATCGCCCGGGGTACAGGGCATTGAGCGCCTGCACGGAGTAGAGGCGCGCATCGTGGATGACGCCAAAATAGGGACGGGTCGCGATCCACACGGCAAGCAGCAGAATCGTAGCCACGGCGAAGGTGGGCCATGTCCACGTTCGGGCGAGCGGCGTTTGCACGTCTAGGGCGGCGGCGTCGACGAATTCGAGCGTCGGCGGGGCGGCCAGGGTGTCTTCACCGGCCATGGGCCCCTCGGCGCGAAGGCAGGGAAAGACGCCTAACGGGACGACTGAGCCCAACACTCACGCTGGCCGCCGTCTCATTCATGCCCTGGGGTGGGCTTTGGTATAGGCGTTCATCAGGCTGGCCGCGTCGACGGCGGTGTATCGCTGGGTCGTTGACAGGCTGGCGTGGCCGAGGAGTTCCTGGATCGAGCGGAGGTCGGCGCCCGCGCCCAGGAGATGGGTGGCGAAGGAGTGACGCAAGGCATGGGGCGTCGCCCGTTCGCCCAGGCCCAGGCGCCCACGCAACCGCTGAACCACCGCCTGGACATGGCGCGGCTTCAGCGGTCCGCCGCGGGCGGCGCGAAAAAGAGCGTCTTCCGGCGACAAGGTAAATGGCACGGCCGCGACATAGGCGTCGACCGCCTCGCGCACGACAGGCAAGACCGGCGTCAGGCGGGTCTTGGCGCCTTTGCCGAGAATGCGCAGCGACTCCGGCAGTGGCGCGTCGCGGCGTTTGAGCGCCATGGCTTCGGAGATACGCAGACCGCAGCCCCACAGGATGAGCAGCACGGCCTGATCGCGCAGACCGATCCAGACAGGCGCCTCGCCATCTTGGCCAGCCTCGGCCACGAGTCCGGCCGCTTGGTCTTCGCTGACCGGCCTTGGCGCGCCTGGCCTAACCCGAGGACCCCGCACCAGAGCGATCGCGGGATTGGGAACGCCATGACGCGCGTCGAGAAAGCGGTGGAAACCGCGAATGGCGGATAGCGCCTGGGAAATCGACCGGGCCCCAAGCGGATGGGCGCCGGCGCGCCGGGCGGCGAGATAGCCGCGCAGATCGGCCGCGCTCACCTGGCCAAGCGCGCTTAAGGAGGTCGCGTCTCCGAGGTGACGCTCTAGAAAGACGAGATAGGCGCGCACGCAGGCCTCATAGGCCTCGCAGGTGCGGGGGCTGGCCCGTCGTTCGTGCGCCAGATATTCGAGAAAGGCGGCTAGCGCTTCGAGACCCGTCAACTCGGCACGCGCCCCCGATTTACAACGGCCATCGCTCTGCCGTTCGTTCGACGACTCGGGCGAGGAAAGAAACCAGATCCGAACCCATGTCGGCCGCGAAGGCATCCTTCTCGACGCCGGCGAAAGCAACGACGCCCTCTCGTCGCTCGGGCCGCATGACGAGACGCACAAGGGCGACGCTGCCGATGATCGGTCCGAGTTCGCCGAAAAGGCCAACGGCCGTGGGGATGACGCCCATACGCACCAACTTGCCCCGGCCGACTAACAGGTCGATCTGCCCTGGCGCGAGGCGATGCCAGCCCGGGGGCGCCGCATCGGGACTCTCCAGGGCGACGACGCCGGTGAGGAGTCCGAACTGCAGCCGCGCCACGCAGTCCACACGGCGGGCGAGGTCAGCCAGGTCAATCGCCTCGATCAAGTCGATCACCGAGGCGTGCGTCCGGGTTTGAGCGGCGAAATTGGCTCGCGATACCGCCTCCAGGCGTTTGCGCTGGCTGGACTCGCGCTTGTGCGCCGCCGCCGCGCGCGACAGCGCCTCCGGGCCGAAATCGACGATATTGGCCGCGTCAAGACGCAGACCCAGTTCAGCGAGAAGGGCGCGATCGCTCAAAATGAGCTCTCGATGGGCGCGCAATAGCGCCTTTACCGCTTCGTCTTCATCGGCCGCTTCCGCGCGCGCGGCCCTCACGAGTTCCATGTTCTCTCGGCCCCCAAGCCCGCCGGCGCCTTCCCCAATGGGCACCGACAACGCCATCAAACGCACGCAGAGTTAACGTCCGCTTGAAGCGCGATCAAAAACCTTCGAAGACCGGATCATGGAAGAAGCCCCCAAGATCGCTCAGGTGCTTTTGCCGTTGCCGTTATCCGTGGCCTTTGACTACGCCGCGCCCGCGGAGATGGCTCTGGCTGTGGGCGACCACGTCCTCGTTCCGCTCGGCCCGCGCCTTGTGCGCGGGGTGGTGACGGGGCTGAGGCGCGGCGCCGGCGGCAATCG
>DATCEL010000062.1:0-12603 GCA_036510115.1 Caulobacteraceae bacterium | reverse complement strand
CGGCTCGATTGGCCGCGCCTGATGGGGAGGCGCCGGCAGTCGCGCTTGGCGAGACCGGAGCCGGAGCGGCCGCTTGATTGCCTTGCAGGAGCGACAGCGACGTGGAGAAAGACGACGGCGCGGCCTTCTCGGCGGCCGTCGTCTTGGTGGCGTTCGCGGCCACGGTGGCCGACGTCTGATTGGCCTTGACCGCGTTGATGGGCGCGTAGGCGCTGGCGGCGAGGGTGGAAATGGTCACGCCGGCGCCCTTGACCAGGCTGGCGGCGCTGGGCAGCGACGAGGCGGTGATTCCGGCGGCCGCCGAGCCGGTGCTGACATAGATGTCATTCAGGCTGGTGGGATCCTGGGTGAAGCGAGGATCGGCCTCCATGACCACGCGGTACTGGTTGGTGTCCTTGTAGATCACCGACACCTGGCGCTGGCCGAAGGCGTCGTACAGGGTGTTGTCGATCTGCGTGTCGGTCAGGCCAAGACGGGCGGCCTTGTCGCGATCGACGGTGACGTAGCTGTCCAACGCGTGATCTTCCTGATCGGTGTTCACATCCGTTAGAGCGGGCTGCTGCTTCAACGCTTCGGCGAGTGCGGAGGCCCATTGGCGGAGTTCGGACAGATGCTGCGCCTGGAGCGTGTACTGATAGCCGGCGTTGCTCGACCGGCCCCCGACGCGCACGTCCTGCACCGGGTTGAGAAAGAGTGACGCCCCGACCACGCGCGCGAGCTTGGGTCTCAACCGCTGCACCACGACCGCGGCGCCGCCTTTTTCCTGGTTGCGAGGCTTGAGGGCGGTGAACAGGAAGCCGCCAGCGGCATTGTTGCCGGCGAAGGCGACAACGTTCTGCACCGACGGATCGCGCCCGACGATGCCGACCAATTGGCGCAAACGCTGGCTGGTGATGGTAAAGGAGCTCGACTGATCGGACTGGAGTCCGCCGGCGATCGCGCCGGTGTCCTGCTGCGGGAAGAAACCCTTGGGCGCGATGCCGAACAGATAGACGCTGAGCACGATGCAGGCCGCCAGGACGACCAGCATCACCGGCCCGGCGCCCAACGCCCAGTCGAGAGCCTTTTCATAGGATCGCTGCATCCATGAGAAAGCCCGATCGGAGAGGCGGGCGAAACGTCCGGGCTTGGTGCCCCTTTTCGGCCGATCGATGAGAAAGGCGCACATCATCGGCGTCGTGGTCAGCGATATCACCAGTGAAATGAGCACGGCCGCCGAGAGCGTCACCGCGAACTCGCGGAAAAGCCGGCCGACAATCCCAGCCATGAGCAGGATTGGGATGAAGACGGCGACCAGGGAAATGCTGATCGAAAGGACCGTGAAACCGACTTCGCGCGCGCCGAGAAGGGCCGCGTCAAGACGGTTGATGCCCGCCTCGACATGGCGGGTGATGTTCTCCATGACGACGATGGCGTCATCGACGACAAAGCCTGTGGCGACGGTAAGGGCCATCAGCGACAGGTTGTCGAGGGAGAAGCCCAGCAAGTACATCACGCCCAACGCGCCCAGCAACGAGGTGGCGACGGCGACGCTGGGAATGAGAACCCCGCGACCGTTGCGCAGGAAGAAGGCCGTCACCGCCACAACCAGGCAGATGGCGATGATCACCGTCCGCTCCACCTCGGCGAGGGAGGCGCGAATGGTGACGGTCCGATCCAGGGCCACCTGCATGTCGATGTCCGGCGGCAGGGTCTCCCGCAGGGTCGGCATGAGCGCCTTCACCCGGTTGACGGTGTTGATAATGTTGGCGCCCGGGGTGCGGCGGACGACCGCCACGACCGCCGGCTTGCCGTTGAAGAGGCCGAAATTGTGGACGTCGGTGACACTGTCGACAACGCCAGCGATGTCCGAGAGATGGACCGCCGCCCCGTTGCGATAGGCGACCACCAAGGGTGCATAGGCCGCCGCCGACAGGCCTGTGTCGTTGGTATAGATCTGCAGCCGCGCCACGCCGTTCTGGACGATTCCCTTGGGTCGGTTCGCGTTGGAGGAGGCGATCGCCGCCCGCACGTCTTCCAGGCTGATGCCATACCTGGCCAGCGCCAGCGGATTGAGCTCAACGCGGACCGCCGGCAGGGACGAACCACCGATGGTCACCTCCCCGACCCCTTTCACCTGGCTGATCTGTTGCTGGATGATGTTCGAGGCCGAGTCGTAGATTTGGCCCGGCGTCCGCGTCCGCGAGGTCAGGGCGATGATCATCACCGGCGCGTCGGCCGGATTCTGTTTGCGATAGGTCGGATTGGTATGCAGCGTCGCCGGCAAATCGGCCCTGGCGGCGTTGATTGCCGCCTGCACGTCGCGCGCCGCGCCGTCAATATCGCGGCCGAGACCGAACTGAAGCGTGATTTGGGTCTGGCCGGTGCGGCTTGAGGAGGTCATCTCGCTGACATCGGAGATGACGCCGAGGCGTTTCTCGAGTGGCGTCGCCACGCTGGTGGCCATGGTCTCCGGGCTGGCGCCGGGCAGATTGGCGCTCACCGAGATGGTCGGGAAATCGACTTGGGGCAGCGGTGACACCGGCAAAAGGAAAAAGGCTGCCGCGCCAGCCAGCGCGATCCCGCAAGTCAGGAGGACGGTGGCGATCGGCCGCCGGATGAAGAGGGCCGAGATGTTCATGTCACGATCGGCCCCGGCTCAGGCTCGGCCTCGGAAACCCCGGGATCCGATTCGCCTTTGTTGAGGTCGCGGCCGCCCAGCCGGCGCGCCAGGCTATCGAACTGAAGATAGATCACCGGTGTGGTGAAGAGGGTCAGCACTTGGCTGACGATAAGGCCGCCGACGATGCTGACGCCCAGCGGGTGGCGCAGCTCCGAACCCACGCCCCAGCCCAGCATCAGAGGCAGGGCGGCGAAAAGGGCGGCCAAGGTGGTCATCATGATCGGCCGGAACCGAAGCAGGGCGGCCTGATGGATCGCCTCTCGCGGTGACTTGCCCTGCGTACGCTCCGCGTCGAGCGCGAAGTCGATCATCATGATGGCGTTCTTTTTGACGATGCCGATCAAGAGGATGATGCCGATGATGCCGATGACCCCCAGATCCTGGCCCGCGATCATCAGGGCGAAGAGCGCGCCGACGCCCGCCGACGGCAGGGTTGAGAGGATGGTGATCGGGTGGATGTAACTCTCGTAGAGCACGCCGAGCACGATGTAGACGGTGATGATCGCCGCCAGGATCAGCCAAAGCTCGTTGCCGAGGGAGGCCTTGTAGGCGTTGGCGGCGCCGAGGAAAGCGGTGGTGATGCCGGCGGGCATGCCGATCGCCGCCTCATCCTTCTGGATGTTCGAGACCGCGGCGCCCAGGGATACGTTAGGCGCGGTGTCGAATGAGATGTTGGCGGCCGGAAACTGAGCCACGTGATTGACTTGGAGGGGGGCCAGCTTCTCCGTCACCGTGGCGATCGCCGACAGCGGCGTGGGCGCGCCGCCGCCACTGGTGAGATAGAGTCCCTTGAGATCGTCGGGCGATGTGGCCGACCTCGGGTCGGCCTGCAGGATCACCCGCTCCTGGCTCGACTGAGTGAAGATGGTCGAAATGATTCGCTGGCCGAAGGCGAAGTACAGCGTTTCATCGACGGTGGCGGGGGTGATGCCGAGGCGCGCGGCGGTTTCGCGATTGATGTCGATGTAGGCCGAGAGTCCCTGGTTTTGCAGGTCGGAGGAGATATTGCGCAGCCTCGTATCCTGAGACAGGCGCTGGACGAGCCGGTTCGACCAGTCGGTCACCGTCGGCGTGTCAGCGCCCTGAAGCGCGAACTGGTACTGGGTCTTGCCGGAGGATGAGTCGAGGGTGAGGTCCTGGACGGGCTGCAAATAGAGTGACGCTCCGGGCACTTCGGCCGCCTCGCTCCGCAGACGGTCGAGGATCGTGGCGGGCGACGCGGTGCGGTGGCCAAATGGGGCCAGGTTGATCAGCATCCGCCCTTCGTTAAGGGTGGTGTTGACGCCGTCGACGCCGATGAAGCTGGTCAGGCTGGCGACGTCCGGATCCTCCAGCAGCCTCGCGCCCACCCTCTGCTGCAAGCTCGCCATGCCCTGATAGGAGATCGACTGGCTGCCCTGGGTCACCGCCTGAACGACGCCAGTGTCCTGCGTGGGGAAAAGGCCTTTTGGGATGATGAAAAACAGCAGCACCGTCAGAAGCAGCGTCGCCAGAGCCACCAACATCGTCGCGCCCTGGCGATCGAGGACCCAGGTCAACCCGCGGTCGTAGCGGGCGATGACATCATCGATGATCGCCTTGGAGCGGCGCCCGAAACGGCTTTGCTCGACCCTGTCGTCGGACTTGAGCCAACGGGCCGAAAGGGTTGGCGTCAGCGTCAGGGAAACCACGGCGGAAATCACGATCGTCACCGCCAGGGTGATGGCGAACTCGCGGAACAGCCGGCCAACCACATCGCCCATGAACAGCAGGGGAATCAGCACCGCGATCAACGAAACGGTCAGGGAGATAATGGTGAAGCCGATCTGCTGGGCGCCCTTGAGAGCCGCCTGCATGGCGGTGTCGCCAGCCTCGATGTAGCGCGAGATGTTCTCGATCATGACGATGGCGTCGTCGACCACGAAGCCGGTGGCGATAGTCAGCGCCATCAGGGTCAGGTTGTTGAGCGAGAAGCCCAGGGCGTACATGACGGCGAAGGTGCCGACCAGCGACAGCGGCACGGCTACGCTGGCGATGAATGTCGCCGCCGCGCTGCGCAGAAACACGAAGATCACGCCCACAACGAGGGCGATTGAAAGCATCAGTTCGAACTCGACATCGCTCACCGAAGCGCGGATGCCCGTGGTGCGGTCGGTAACAACCTTCACGTTCACCCCGGCCGGAAGCGCCGCGGTCAGATCCGGGAGACTCGCCTTGATCTGGTCGACCGTGCTGATGACGTTAGCGCCCGGCTGGCGTTGAACATTGAGCAGCACGGCGGGGGTCTTGTCGTACCAGGCGCCCAATTCGGTGTTCTCCGAGCCGGCGACAACGCTGGCGACGTCGGAGAGGCGCACCGGCGCCGCGCCCTGATAGGCGACGATCTGGTTGGCGTAGTCCTGAGCGGTGAGGAGCTGATCGTTGGCGTCGATGGTGTAGGAGCGGGTCGGACCATCGAAACTGCCCTTGGCCCCGTTGGAATTGGCCGAGGCGATGGCGGCGGAGAGTTGCGACAGCGACAGCCCGTAGGAGGCGAGCTGGTTGTTGTTGGCCTGGACGCGGACGGCCGGCTTTTGGCCGCCGCTCACCGACACCAGACCCACGCCCGAGAGCTGAGAGATCTTTTGGCCGAGTCGCTGGTCGCCCAAGCTTTCGACTTCGGTCAAGGGCACGCTATCGGATGTCAGGGCGAGCGTGAGCACTGGCGCGTCGGCCGGATTGACCTTCGCATAGATCGGGGGCGCGGGAAGGTCGGTGGGCAGCAGACTCGTGGCCGCATTGATCGAAGCCTGAACCTCCTGCTCGGCCACGTCGAGGCCCAGACTGAGGTCGAACTGCAGGGTGATGACCGACGAGCCGCCGGAACTGATCGAGGACATCCTGCCCAGCTGCGACATCTGACCGAGCTGCACCTCAAGCGGCGCTGTGACCGTGGTCGCCATGACTTCGGGACTGGCGCCGGGGTAGGAGGTGGTGACCTGAATGGTCGGATAGTCGACCTCCGGAAGGGCCGAAAGCGGTAGGAGGCGAAAGGCGACGATGCCCGCCAGCAAGATGGCGGCCATCAACAGCGACGTCGCCACAGGCCGCTCGATAAACGGGCGTGAAGGATTCACGACGGGATCGCGGCTGTCTGCGACATCCACTCGCGGAGCGGACTGATGTGGGCGCCCATCGCGGCCTAGCCCCCGTCGCCCTGACCGCCCCCCTGGCCGCCTCCGCCCTGGCTGCCGTTCGAGCGGTGATGGCCGCCGTGGCCGTGACCGCCCCGACCGTGGCCGCCTGGTCCACCGGGCGAGACAGGATTCTGGCCTGGCAAGACAACCGTAGCGCCTTCCTTGAGCCGGTCGCCGCCGTCCGTGATCACTGTCTCGCCGCTGTTGAGGCCGGAGACGATGGAGACCGTCTCAGGCGTGCCTGGGCCGATTTTCACGGGCCGGGACTTCACTGTCTCGTCCGGCTGGAGCACCCACACGAAGTCGCCCTGCGGGCCGTGACGCACGGCCGCCGTCGGCGCGGTGACCTGGTTCTTCAGCGTATCCACCAGCAGGGTGACGTTGACGAACTGATTGGGAAACAATCTGCCGCCGACGTTGGCGAACGCCGCCCGAGCCTTCACCGTGCCAGTGGTGGTGTCGATGAGATTGTCGAGCGTGGAGAGTTTGCCCGTCGCCAGCGCCGTCCCGCCCGCCCGGTCATAGGCCGTGGTCGCCAGGCCGGCCCCGCCATGCTGTTGGATCGGCCCGATCTGATCTTCCGGCACCGAGAAGACCACGGTGATCGGGTCCATTTGCGTCACCACGGCGAACGGCGTCGACTGGTTGGCGGTGATCTGGTTGCCCGGATCGATCTGGCGTAGGCCAATGCGTCCCGAAACCGGAGCGACAATTCGCGTGAAGCTCAGGTTGAGCGCGGCCGATTCCACGGCCGCCTTGTCGGAGGCCACGATACCCTGGTCGGTTTTGACCGTGGCGATCTGATCTTCGTAGGTCTGCCGGGCGATGGAATCCTGCGCATGGAGGGTGGCGTAGCGCGCGAGGTCCCGCTGCGCTCCGGCCAAGGTTGCTTCGTCGCGCGCGAGAGTGCCGCGGTCCTGGTCCACCGTCGCCTGAAACGGCCTGGGGTCGATCTGGGCGAGAAGCTGGCCCTTCCTGACCATCTGGCCCTCGCGGAAACCCACTCGCTCAAGCATGCCGGACACACGGGCGTTGACGCTGACGGTGTTGAGCGGCGTCACCGTGCCCAAGGCGTTGACCGTGATCGGAATATCGCCAAGCGCAATCTTCGCGACGCCCACCGTGATCGCCGGTCGGCCGTTCGGTCCGCCGCCACCGCCGCCTCTGCCTCCCCTCCCGCCATGAGCGGCGTGACCGTTCTGGGAGGTGCAGAAGGTGAGCAGCGCCGCGACCAGTATGGCGACCACAATCACCACCAAAATGGCGATCGGCGTTCGCCAGACGGACCGCCGTGCGGGACGTGGAGCGGGCCTCGGCGAGTGGGGGTTATAGTCGCTCATTCACCTTCCACTTGCGGGGATCCCGATCGACGGGCCGCGCCACATGTCACAAACGTGCGGCAATTGAATTGCGGTCACGACATTTTTCCAAATATTTCCCGCGTCGCTCTTTCCTCGCGGAAAAACCACAAAATTATCTGCTAGGTCACGCGCCAATGACTCGACGCGGCATCATTCTGGCCGGAGGCGCGGGGACGCGGCTCTATCCACTCACGGTAGCGGTGAGCAAACAGCTCATGCCTGTCTTCGACAAGCCGATGATCTACTATCCGCTGTCGGTGCTGATGTTGGCTGGCGTTCGCCAGGTTTTGATCATCACCACACCGCACGAACAGGACGCCTTCCGTCGTCTGCTGGGCGATGGCGCGCAGTGGGGATTGTCGCTCGAATATGCGGTCCAGCCCCGCCCAGAAGGCTTGGCGCAGGCGTTTCGTATCGGCGCCGAGTTCGTTGACGGCGCGCCGTCGGCGCTGATCCTGGGCGACAATCTGTTCTACGGCGCCACCTTGCCGGAGATTCTCCGGCGCGCCAACGAGCGCGCGAGCGGCGCCTCGGTGTTCGCCTATCGGGTCAAGGATCCCTCCCAGTACGGCGTCGTCTCCTTCGGCGCCGACGGTCGGGCGGTGGCCATCGAAGAGAAACCGGACGCGCCCAAGTCGAATCACGCCGTCACCGGGCTCTATTTCTACGACGAGCGTGTCACCGGCTTCGCCGCCGATCTGACCCCCTCGGCGCGCGGCGAGCTGGAGATCACCGACCTCAACCGCCGATACCTCGAGGCCGGCGATCTGCATGTCGAGGTGCTCGGCCGTGGCCATGCCTGGCTCGATACGGGCGCCCACGCCGCCCTGCTGGACGCCGCCTTGTTCGTCCGCATTGTCGAGGAGCGCGAGGGCCTGAAGATCTGCTGCCCGGAGGAGATCGCCTGGCGCCAGGGGTGGATTTCGGACACCGATCTGGAGGCTTTGGCTAGTCCCTTGAGGTCGAGCGGTTACGGCGAGTACCTGCTGTCATTGCTGGCGGAAGTTCGGTGAAATTTCTCCCCACTCCCGTCGCCGATGTGATCGTGATCGAGCCGCGGGCATTTGGCGATGAGCGCGGGTTCTTCATGGAGACCTGGCATCGCGAGAAGTTCGCCGCCGCCGGGATCGACGTGTCCTTCGATCAAGACAATCACAGCCGCTCGGCGAAGGGTGTGTTGCGCGGCCTGCACTACCAAAAGCCCAATCCCCAAGGGAAACTGGCTCGCGTGGTCGCCGGAGCGGTCTTCGATGTCGTGGCCGACATGCGGCGCGGCTCGCCGACCTTTGGCCGCTGGTTCGGCCTTGAGCTTTCAGCCGAAAACCGGCGGATGCTGTGGGCGCCGGCGGGCGTGGCTCACGGCTTCCTGGTGCTCTCGCCGAGCGCGGATTTTCTCTACAAATGCAGCGGGCTTTATTCGCCGGCTGATGAACAAGCGGTGCGGTGGGACGATCCGACCCTGGCCATCGAGTGGCCCCTGGCGCCGGGCGAGCGTCCGACTCTCTCGGCCAAGGACGCGGCCGCGCCCGGTCTCGGCGAGGCGGCCAGTTTTCCATGAAGGTTCTGGTCACGGGCGCCGGCGGACAGCTCGCCGGGGCCTTCCTCGCCGCGGCGCCTTCCGGTTGGACGGTGATCGGTCTCGGGCGCGCCGACCTCGATATCGGCGACAAGGATGCGGTTGCCGCCGCCGTTCGAGCGCACACGCCCGATCTGGTCGTGAACGCGGCGGCCTATACCGCTGTGGATCGGGCAGAGAGCGAGCCGGATCTGGCCTTCCGTATCAACCGCGACGGCGCCGGTCATCTCGCCCGAGCTGCCGAGTGCGCTGGCGCGCGCCTGGTTCATGTGTCGACCGATTTCGTTTTCGATGGGCGCGCCAGCCGTCCCTATCGGCCCGATGACCCGACCGGGCCGTTGAGTGTCTATGGCGCCTCGAAGCTCGCCGGAGAGCGGGCCGTGATCGCCGCCGCGCCGGACGCCCTGATCGTGCGCACCGCTTGGGTCTATGGCCCGGCCGGAAGTAATTTCCTCTCCACCATGCTCCGCCTGATGACGTCTCAAACGGAACTGAGTGTCGTCGCCGACCAGGTCGGCACGCCGACCTCGACCCGCACGCTCGCCGGCGCCCTTTGGGAGCTCATCGCCGCCGACGCCCGCGGGTTGTTTCACTATACCGATGCCGGCGTCGCCTCCTGGTACGACTTCGCGGTCGCCATCGTCGAGGAGGCGCTGGCCGCCGGCGTTCTCCAATCCGCGCCGCTGGTGAAGCCGATCTCCACCGCCGACTATCCGACGGCCGCCCAACGCCCGGCCTTCAGCGTGCTGGACAAGACGGCCACTTTCACCTTGTTGGGCCGCCCCGCCCCCCACTGGCGAGCCGCCCTGCGCGCCGTCCTTGCCGAGTTGAGCCGATGACCTCTCTTCTGATCACCGGCGGGGCCGGCTTCATCGGGGCCAATTTCGTCCGCCATTGGCGTAGCCGACACCCCGACGATACGATCGTGGTGCTCGACGCCCTGACCTACGCCGGAAACCGCGCCAACCTCGATGGCGCGGCCGACGTCGTCTTCGTCCACGGGGATATTCGCGATCAGGCCCTGGTCGAGCGGCTACTGGCCGATCATCGCCTCGACACCATCGTTCACTTCGCCGCCGAGAGCCACGTTGACCGCTCGATCCATGGGCCGGACGCGTTCGTCGACACCAATGTCGTGGGCGCTCACACGATCTTGAAGGCCGCGCGAAAGGTGTGGCTCGACCAGGGCTCTGGCCGGCCCCACCGCTTCCATCACATTTCCACCGATGAGGTCTACGGCAGCCTGGAGATGGACGCTCCGGCCTTCCACGAACTCACCCCCTATGCGCCCAACTCTCCTTATTCGGCGACGAAGGCGGCGTCGGACCATCTGGTGCGAGCCTACAACCGCACCTTCGGGCTGGAGACCACGATCTCGAACTGTTCGAACAACTTCGGGCCCTACCAACACCCAGAGAAGCTCATCCCGCTGTTTCTGATCAATGCTCTGCACGGACGCGCCCTGCCGGTCTATGGAGATGGTCTGAACGTGCGCGATTGGCTGGACGTGGCCGACCACTGCGCGGCCATCGAACTCATTCTCGACAAGGGACGCCCCGGCGAGACCTACAATGTCGGCGGCGGCTCGGAACTGGCCAATCTTACTCTGGTGCAGAGGTTGTGCGCGGCCGTGGATGGCGCGTTCGGGGCCGACCCGACGTTGGGCGAGCGCTTTCCGGGCGCGCCGGCGGCTACGGGAAAAGCTTCCTCGGGACTGGTGACCCATGTCGGCGACCGCAAGGGGCACGATCGGCGCTACGCGATCGATGACAGCAAGATCCGGCGCGAACTGGGTTATGCGCCGGCGGCGGATTTCACCACCAGCCTCGCCTCGACGCTCGACTGGTACCTGAGCAACGAAGCCTGGTGGCGCGCCGCCACCTCGGGCTCTTATGAGGCGTGGTTGGACACCAACTACCGCCAGAGCGACGCCTGAGCCGTATCACAGCCCGGCATTGGCGAAAGCGTCGTCCAGCCGCGAAGCCATCTCCTGGCCTGGCAGCGCGCTCTGGCCCTCCATGACCGCCGAATAGATGAAGTCATGCTTGGCGCTGTTCACGCGTCCCGCCGCCCATCCCACCGTGCGCGAGCCGTCGGCAACGGAGTTGCAGCTAGTCTTTCGGCCGTTCGGTAAGGTGGCGAACGCCAACGCTTGCCTGCCGGTGAGAAATCCCGGTCGGTCGCAGGCCGGAAGACCGCGCAGGCAATCGAAGCCATTGTTGTAGCCGTAGACGGTCTTTCCCGTGGAGCGGTCGACAATCAACACGCAGGTGCTGGGATCGCCAATCGCCGCGCCGATGGCTTGATCGAGCGCGTCGTTCGGAAGTTTCGGCGCCCGTGGTCCACAGGCCCCGACCCAAAGCAAGAGCAGAAGCACGGCCCAGATTTTCACGGCTTTCGCGCCTTTGCCGGCTTCGGAAGCAGCCCGCGCAAACCTTCGCGGGTCAGATAGCCCTGATGCTTCCCGTCCAGGAGGTCAAACCTGCTGTCGGCGACGGCCAGCCACTCAGCCAGGGAGATATGCGAATTGAGCTGTAGATCGGCGCTGCTCACCGGCTCGGGGTCCGAGAGCAGTGAGACTACGTCCGCCGATCCGCCGCGGGCGAAGCCCTGGCCGGCGATGTCCAGTTCGGGGGCCACGCTCTTTTCGTAGGCGGCGATTTCGAAGCCGTCGATGACGCCGTCGCCATTGGCGTCGAGCCGCTTGAAGAACTGTTCGGCGTCGGCCCGAAACTCAGCTCTGTCGATGCGGCCATCGTGGTTGGCGTCAACACGCGCGAACCAGGTCTCGAAGGCGTCAGGGGCTTGGGGAGTGGGTCGGATCGGTTCTCCCGACGGCGCGATGAATACCGGATCGGGCGCGGACGCCGGCGCGGCCAATCCGGCTAACGGCAGAGCGATCAGCAAACAGATCAGGGCTGGCGCCATCATCGGTCCAAAGTAAAGCCGCCAGACCTTGTCCGCCATAGGGCGGGGCGCGGCCATCAACTGGTCCAATGGAGCGTCGTTGGCAAGATTGGGTTGACGAAGTCGCGACCTTCACGCCGGCTGTCGGTCCACTCGCGCTTGAGCGCCTGATACCATTTGGCCTGGCGGTCCGCGTCGTCGATCCACAGGAAACTCGGATCGTACTTCAGGCCCTCGTTCTGCAGGTCGACCATGTCGCCGTCCTGTCTCAGGAATCGTCGCGCGCCGAGCCGCGCCAAAGGCCGAGCCAAGGCGAACATTGGGTGGTCCGACCAGACAATCTGGGTGATGCGCGTGCGGCTCTCGCTCACCGGCGTCAAGCAGGTGAGGGCCAGGACCTGGCGTTTGCCGGCCTCGATGTGCTCCCAGCGATAGCCGGGCAGGCGGAAGCTGATCTCGGTCATCGGCGCGCCGCCCAGAAGCGCGTAGGCCCTCGAGTTGCGAGACGGCGGATGGCGGACCATGACGAAGCCCTCGCGTGACGCCTCGAAGCGCTTGGCCTTCTCGTGCATGGAGCCGCGCGAGCGCCACCACCACTGGCGATGCACATAGGGCCCGTGAGCCGGATCCATCAGGCCGATCGCGGCGTGGTCGATATGGGCCGCGAACTCCATGCGATCGACGAGCTTGGGCGCGCCGCCGACAACGCCCGGAAAGGCGGGCGGGGGCGGTGACGCCGCCGGCGCCTGAGGGTCCTCCGCCATCCAGATGAAGATCATCCCCTGGCTTTCGCTCGTGCGATAGCGGCGCACCGATATGCGGCTGATGTCGAACTCATCGGACTGTGTCAGGGACGGCACGGCGACGCAGACGCCGGCCGTCGAGTAGCGCCAGCCATGGTAGGGACATTCCACGCTTTCGGCGCCGCTCGCATCGCGGACG
>DATCEL010000061.1:0-3636 GCA_036510115.1 Caulobacteraceae bacterium | reverse complement strand
CGCCCAACGGCACGATCCGCAACATCCTGGGCGGCGTAGTGTTTCGCGAGCCGATCCTGTGCCGCAATGTGCCCCGCCTCATTCCCGGCTGGACCCAGCCGATTATCATCGGTCGTCACGCCTATGGCGACCAGTACCGGGCGACGGACTTTGTCGTTCCGGGCAAGGGCAAGCTGACCATCAAGTGGCAAGGCGAAGACGGCCAGGTGATCGAGCACGAGGTGTTCGACTATCCGGGGGGGGGCGTCGCCATGGCCATGTACAACCTCGACGCCTCGATAGAAGAGTTCGCCCGGGCCAGCCTCGCCTACGGCCTGGCGCGCAAATATCCGGTCTATCTGTCGACCAAAAACACCATCCTCAAGGCCTACGACGGCCGCTTCAAGGACATCGCCCAGCGAGTCTATGAGACGGAGTTCGCCGAGGCCTACAAGCGCGAGGGCATCACCTACGAGCATCGCCTGATCGACGACATGGTCGCCTCGGCGCTGAAATGGTCCGGCGGCTTCGTCTGGGCGTGCAAAAACTATGACGGTGACGTTCAGTCCGACCAGGTCGCGCAAGGCTTCGGATCGCTCGGCCTGATGACCTCGGTGTTGATGACGCCGGACGGCAAGATCGTCGAGGCAGAGGCGGCGCACGGTACGGTGACGCGCCACTTCCGCCAGCACCAGCGCGGCGAGAGCACCTCGACCAACTCCATCGCCTCGATCTTCGCCTGGACGCGCGGCCTTCAGCACCGCGCCAAGCTCGACGGCAATGCCGAGCTGGACCGCTTCGCACACACGCTGGAGAAGGTCTGCGTCGACACGGTCGAGGCCGGATCGATGACCAAGGATCTCGCCCTGCTGGTCGGCGACTTCCAGGGCTGGCTGACCACCGAAGGTTTTCTCGACAAGGTGGCCGAGAACCTGGGTCGCGCTTTGGCGGCCTAGGTCATAGCCGGCTCCAAAGGCCGGGCGCTTATCCGCTAAGCCTCACCGCATTTCGCTTGTGCGCGCCATGCCAACCGCCGACAAAATTGCCGCCAGCACCACCGGCCAAGCGCGCGAGCCAACCGCTGGCTCGTCGAAATGGCTCGCACTGGGAACGACGATCGCGGTAGCGACGGCCCCGTTTTGGCGCAGCTTGGCCGCGTATTCGGCGGATTCCTCCGGCGTGGCGACGATGTCGAGCGCGCCGTTGATGAACACACTCGTCCCGCCGTTGGGAATCAGCTCCGCCGGGCTGGTGTCGGCGTAAACATTGGGCCGGGCGGCGCTCGGCGCTCCGGTGAGCTTGGCGATGTCGGTCCCGCACACGGTCTTCAGCCGGCCCGCCCAGGCCTTGAGGTCGCCATCGCCGCCGAGGGCGATCACCTGGCGAACAGGCAAGGGATTGGGCTGGCGGCGCGGGCTCGGTGACGGCAAGCGCTGACGCCCGGCGAGCCACAGACCTAGATAGGCGCCGGCCGAATGGCCGATGACCACCAAGCGGCGAGTGTCCAGACGGCGCGATTTGGCCTCGCTCGCCAGCATTTCGATCGCGGCGCTGACGTCTCGAAAAGTCCCTGGATAGCCGCCGCCGGGGGTGTCGAGGCCGCGGTATTCGATGCTCCAGACCGCGACGCCGTGCGCCGTCAGGGCGCCCGCCATGCCGCGCATCTGCTTCATGCCTTCGAATTTGTTGTAGAAACAGCCACCGTGGATGAGCGCGGCGACCGGGAAGGGTCCGCGGCCAGCGGGTTCGAACAACTCCACATACTGTTGCGGCGCGCGCCCATAGGCGATGCGCGCGGTCGGCGCCGGACCGCTGAGCGCCATGTAGTCGCCAAGAGTCATGGGTTCCCCGGCAAGCGCCGGCAAAGCTTTGGTCGTCAGAACGAGGGCGGCGAGCGTCGCCCCAAACGGCTTCACGCCGGTTCGGCCAGCAACGCCCTCACCGCCGCGATGCCGGCGTCGGCGCGCGCTCCGTCCGGCGCGCCACCCTGGGCGAAGTCCGCCTTGCCGCCCGCCCCCTGGCCGCCCATGGCCGCCACGGCCGCGCGCGCCAAATCGACAGCATTGAATCGGCCCTGGGCGGCGCCGGTCACGACTACCGTGCTGGCGACCTTGCCGTCGATGACCCCGTTCAGCGCCACCACACCGTCGCCGATCTGCTTGCGATAGGTCTCCGCGATCGGGCGCAGCTCTTTGCCGCCGACACCCTGAAGCACGCGGCCGATAAACTTCACCCCGCCGATCTCCTCCGGCGCGGCGTCCGCACCCCCGTCCGCGCCGCCCATCGCGAGTTGGCGCTTAGCGTCGGCCAGATCCTTCTCGAGCTTTCGGCGCTGGGCTTCGAGGGCGTCGACGCGCGCGGCCACCTCGGCCACCGGGACCTTGAACTGATCGGCCAACCGCCCGGCCACGGCCGCGCGGTCGAGCAGCCAGCGACGCGCCAGCTCGCCGGTGAGGGCCTCGATGCGGCGCACACCGGCGGCGATCCCCTGCTCGGCGACGATCTTGAAAACGGCGATATCGCCGGTGCGTTCGACGTGCGTGCCGCCGCACAGCTCCACCGAATAGGCGCCCTCGCCGTCGAGCGCGCGGCCGAGCGCCAACACCCGCACCTCGTCGCCGTATTTCTCTCCGAAGAGGGCGACGGCGCCCGCCTCGATGGCCGCTTCCGGCTTCATCAACTGGGTTTCCGCCGGCAGATTCTGGCGGATGACGGCGTTGACCTCAGTCTCGATGGCCTCGATCTCGGAGGGGCTGAGCGGACCGCCATGGCTGAAGTCGAAGCGCATGCGGTCGCCATCGACCAGTTGGCCCTTCTGAGCGACGTGCGGGCCGAGCACATGGCGCAGAGCCGCGTGGACGAGGTGCGCGGCGGAGTGGTTGAGGCGCGTGCGGGCGCGCCGGCCGCCATCCACGGTCAGAGAGACTCTATCGCCGAGCTTCAGTTCGCCGACAGTGATTTCGAAGGCGTGAGCATGGAGGTCCGCCGCCTGTTTCTGCACGTCGGTGACCCGCGCCGCGCCCCCGGGCCAAGTCGCTTCGCCGGCATCCCCCGCCTGGCCTCCGCTTTCGGCGTAGAAGGGCGTGCGATCGAAGACCGCCCAGACCTTGTCGCCGGCGGCGGCCGTGGCCGTCTCGGCGCCATCCTTGACCAGGGCGGTGAGCTGGCCATCCTCCCGAACGGCATCGTAACCATCGAAGAGCGTCGGCCCAAGGCGGTCGCGCAAGGCGAGCCAGACCGCGCCCTGCGTCTGCTGGCCCGAGCCCGACCAGCTCTCTCGGGCCATGGCGCGTTGGCCCTCCATGGCCGCTTCGAAGGCCGCCGTATCGACATGGATCCCGCGCGCCCGCACCGCGTCCTCGGTGAGGTCGAGGGGAAAGCCGTAGGTGTCATAGAGCTTGAACGCCGTCTCGCCGGGCAGCACGTCACCGACCCCGAGATGCGCGCTGGCCTCTTCCAGGAGTGCCATGCCGCGGCCGAGGGTGCGATGGAAACGCTCCTCCTCCTGGCGCAGGGTTTCGACGATGACCGGCTGGGCGCGGCGAAGCTCCGGATAGGCCGCGCCCATCTCGGCGACCAAGGTGGGAACGAGCCGGTGCATGAGCGGCTCTTTCGATCCCAGCAGGAAGGCGTGGCGCATGGCCCGGCGCATGATCC
>DATCEL010000060.1:0-4651 GCA_036510115.1 Caulobacteraceae bacterium | reverse complement strand
GGAATAAACCCCCTGGGCCGGGCTGGCGCCCGCCGCCGCCAGCGCCTTGGCGGCTCGATTGGAGAGCCACAGAGGTTTCAGGGAGGGCGCGACAATGCCCGTGAGCAGGCCGTGGGCCAGCAGCGTCAGCGCCCCGGCCGCCAGCAAGGCCGGGATCGGTCGCTGGCGCAGAATCAGCCAGGCGCCGGCGGCGCCGGCGGCGAGATAGAGCGCGGCGCCGAGGATCGCCCAGATCATGCCTTGGCCGGCGGCGATTTTCAGGACCGCCGCTGGACCCACGGCAGCGAAGATCAGGGCGGCGAGCGCCATCAATCCGGCCCCGATCCAGCCGGCGATTTTTCCCGGCGGGTCCTGCAGCGCCCGGGCCATCAGCCACGCCAGGGCGCCGTAGAGCGGCAGCGGATAGTGAATGAGCTTGGTCGGGGCCAACTCGAAGACGACCCACGCGGGGATCAGCCAGCAGAGGGCGAACCGCACGCCTGGCTCAGCCCGCGCACGCCAGCCGGCGGCCAGACCGACCGGGAGCAGAACCGTGGCCGGAAACAACATCAGCGGCAGGAGCAGGGCGTAGAACCCTGGCGGTTCACCGTGGCCCTCCTCGCCGCGCAGCAGTTTCGGCGCGAGGTCGCCGCCGATCGAGGCCCCCCAGAAGCCGCCATCGCTGGCCACGGTGATAGCCACGGCCCAGGGTCCGACGAGAGCCAGGATGGCGATCAGACCCCAGCCCCAGCCGAGCTCGGCCATCCACCGCGACCGACGCTCCCACACCGCCAGGGCGATCAGGGTCAGGCCGACAACCAGCGGTCCAATCGGTCCCTTGACCAGGATGGAGAGAGCCAGACCCGCCCAGAACAAGACCTTGACCAGCCGCCCAGCCGGCGGGCCGCCATGGGCCGCAAGATAGATCCGGCCGAGCGCCGCCATGGCCAGAGTGACCGCGCCGGCCAAGACTCCGTCGGTGGCGGCGATGGCCGCCTCGGTGGCCAGCAGAAAGCTCGACCCGAGCATGGCGCCAGCCAGGAGGCTTGGGCCGGCGGGCAGAAACGCCGCCGCGCCCCAGGCGCAGGCCGCCGCCGCCAGCATGGCGCCCAGGATCGAGGGAATGCGATAAGCCCAGATCTGCCGGTCTTCGACGTGGCTGACGACGGCGACCGACGCCGCTTGCAGCCAGTAGATGCCGATCGGCTTCTTGTAGCGCGGGACGTCCTGGAATTTCGGACTGACGAAGTCGCCGGTTTCCAGCATCTGAGCCGACGCCTCGGCGAACCGCGATTCGTCACGGTCCAAGGGGGGCAGGGCGAACAGACCGGGCAGGCCCGCGATGAGAGCGACCGCCGCCGCCAACGCCGGCCCCCGCCAGCCGCGCCCGAATCGCTCCAGCAGGGCCTCCAAGGTCATGCCCCTTGTTAGCACGATCCGCGACCGCGCGGTTTTGCGCTATGACGATGCCGATGAACGACGTTGCGATCAATTCCACGCCCGACATCTCCGTCGTCGTGCCGGTGTTCAACGAGGCCGGCGCGGCGCCGGCCCTGGCGCGCGAGATCGCCCAGGCTTTCGCCGACCGGAATTTCGAGATCGTCTTCGTCGATGACGCCAGCGGCGATACCACCCGCGCGTCGTTGATCGCGCTGAAAGCCGAGATCCCGACGCTGCGCGTGCTCTCCCATGCCGTGAACGCGGGTCAGAGCCGCGCCATCCGCACTGGCGTCATCGCCGCGCGCGCGCCCATCGTGGTCATGCTCGACGGCGATGGACAAAACGACCCGGTCGACGCCCCGGACCTCGTCGCCGTCCTCACCGGTGGCGCTCCGAGCCTGGGTCTCGTGGCCGGCGAACGGGTGAAGCGCCGCGATGACGCCGCCAAGCGCTGGGCCTCGCGCATCGCCAACGGCGTGCGGCGGCGACTGCTCGACGACGGAGCCGCCGACACCGGCTGCGGCCTCAAGGTCTTCCGGCGCGAGGCCTTCCTCGCCCTGCCCTACTTCGATCACATGCACCGCTATCTGCCGGCCCTGATGCGGCGCGAGGGTTACGAGATCGTCTTTCGCCCCGTCGGGCATCGACCGCGCACCACCGGCGCGTCGAAATACACCAATCTCGGCCGCCTCGCCGCCGCGCTCACTGATCTCGCCGGCATGCTCTGGCTGCGTTCTCGGGCCCGCGAGCCCGGAGACATCAGCGAGAGCTAGCTCCGACTCACCTCGGCCCGTAGAACAGGGGACATGGGAAGAGCCTTCGCCGCCGCGCCTCTGCTCGTGCTGCCGGTGGTCGCCTACAACATGCTGGTCGCGATGCTCGGCGGCTTCGGCTCGACCGCCGTCAACGCCGGCCTGATCGCGCCGCTGTTCGAAACGCGAACCGTTTCCGGCGGCGCCTGGCCGGTGAGCCTGTCGGATCTGCTGCTCGCGGCCGCGCTCGTCGTCATGTTCGTCGAATTGATCAAATCGACCCACGACCGGCGCGTGGCCCTGGTCAACCACGCGCTTTCGATCGCTTTGTTTGTCATCTGCTTGGCCGAAATGCTGCTCTTCGCCGGCTTCGCGACCTCGACCTTCTTCCTGGTGACGCTGATGGTGCTGCTCGACGTCCTGGCCGGCTTCATCCTCGGCGTCGCCACCCGCCGGCCCGAGCGCGAGGCCAAGCCCCGGCGCTAAGCTCCGAGGGACTCTGGGGTCGCTCTGAACAAATCGACGGAACCTTGCGTCACCGCCTGGGCCAGTCCGGGCGCCTGAGCCAGGACCTGGTGAGCATAGACGCGCGCGAGGCCGATACGGGTTCGCCAGTAGGCCGTATCCCCTTCGCCAGCCTCGATCTTTTTCGAGGCCGCCAGCGCCTGCTTGCCCAACATCCAGCCGCCGACCACATCGCCCATCAGTTTCAGATAGGGCGTCGCGCCGGCGAGGGCGTCGGGCTGGGCGTGACCGCGACGCTCGATCAGCCACCCGCTGGCGGCCTGGACCGCCGCCAGGCCAGCCTCGAGATGCGCGCCTATGCTGTGCAGCCACGCATCGTCCGCGCTCTTCAGTTCGGCGGTGGTGGGGACGATGTCGCCGACAAGCTCGCGCACGGCGGCGCCCTTGCCGAGCGCCAGTTTGCGACCCATCAGATCGATGGCCTGAATGCCGTTGGTGCCCTCGTAGATCGGCAGGATGCGGGCGTCGCGATAGTGCTGGGCCGCGCCGGTCTCCTCGATAAAGCCCATGCCGCCATGCACCTGGAGGCAGGCCGACGCCGCCTCCACGGCCATATCGGTCGACCAGGCCTTGGCGATCGGGGTCAGAATCTCCTCGCGCAGCCGGGCCGCGTCGCGGTCGACGGGATTGCCCGCCAGGCGGGCGATGTCCGAGGCTACAGCGGTGGACAGACAAATGGCGCGCGCCGCCTCGATCTTGGCCTTGGTGAGCATCAGGGTGCGGCGCACATCCGGGTGGTCGAACAGCCGCGACGGCTGGGTCCCGGTCCAGGCGGAGCGGCCCTGGGCGCGCTCGAGCGAAAAGGCCAGGGCCCGCTGATAAGCGCGCTCGGCCAGACCCACGCCCTGGACGCCGACCTGCAGGCGCGCGGCGTTCATCATCACGAACATATTGGCCAGACCGGCGTTGGGCGCGCCGACCATCTCGGCCTTGGCTCCCTCATAGGCCATGACGCAGGTGGGTGAGGCATGGATGCCGAGCTTGTGCTCGATGCTCACCGGCCTCAGGGCGTTGGCTTCGCCGAGCGAGCCATCGTCTGAAACCAGACGCATGGGGGCGAGGAACAGAGTCAGCCCTCGCGAGCCGGGCGGCGCGTCGGGCAGCCGCCCCAGCACCATATGGACGATGTTTTCGGCGGCGTCGTGGTCGCCCCAGGTGATGAAGATCTTCTGTCCGGTCAGGCGCCAGCCGCCGTCACCGTCGTTCTCGGCGCGCGTGGCTATAGCCCCCAGGTCCGAGCCTGCCTGCGGCTCGGAGAGGTTCATCGTCCCGGTCCACTCACCGGAGATCAGCTTCGGCAGATACAGGCTCTTCTGCCGATCGGTCCCATGCAGAGCGAGCGCCTCGATGGCCGCCAGCGTCAGCATCGGGCACAGGCCAAAGGCCATGTTGGCCGCCTGGACCATCTCGAACACGGCGATTTCGAGCGCCTTGGGGAGGCCCTGACCGCCATGGGCCGGGTCGGCCGAAAGACCGTTCCAGCCGCCGGCGGCGAATTGGCGATAGGCGTCGGCGAAACCGGGCGCGGTTCGCACCCTGCCGTTCTCGAAGGTCGCGCCGGCGCGGTCACCGGAGTGGTTCAAGGGCGCCAGCACCTTGGCGCTCAGCGCCCCGGCGCCCTCCAGCACGGCGGTCACGGTCTCATCGTCCACGCCGGGAAAGTATTTGGCCAAGGCGCCGAAATCCGCGGCCGACTCCAGGGCGAAGCGAAGGTCGCGGACGGGCGCTCTATAGGTCATCAAGAAAGATCCCATGGCGGGGCGGAAGGGTTATTTAGAGCATATCGCCCAGAGGTCGAGCGCGAAGACGGCCTTGTCGGTTGTGAGCGCCGCGGTTACAGCCGCGCCATGCGCAGCGTGCTCATCGCGCCTGAAGTCGCCAGGGCGCGGGAAGCAGCGGCGGCGCTGGCCGCCGGCCAGCTCGTCATCCTGCCCACCGAGACCGTCTATGGTCTC
>DATCEL010000059.1:0-2283 GCA_036510115.1 Caulobacteraceae bacterium | reverse complement strand
TCGAAGTCGTGGTTGAACTTGGCGGCGATGTCGCGGGCGAGTTCGAGGTGCTGCTTCTGATCCTCGCCCACCGGCACGTGGGTCGACTTATAGAGGAGAATGTCGGCCGCCTGCAGCACCGGATAGGTGTAGAGGCCGACGCTCGCCTTCTCCTTGTGCCTGCCGATCTTGTCCTTGAACTGGGTCATGCGGTCGAGCCAGCCGACGCGGGCGACGCAGTTGAGAATCCAGGCGAGCTCGGCGTGTTCGCTCACCGCCGACTGGGGAAAGATGATCGCCCGCTCGGGGTCGACGCCGGCGGCGACATAGGCGGCGGCGATCTCGCGCGTCTGGGCGGCGAGCCGCGCCGGATCCTGCCAGGCGGTGATGGCGTGCAGATCGACGACGCAGAACAGGCACTCGCGCTCGCGCTGCAGAGCGACAAATTTGATCAGGGCGCCCAGATAGTTGCCGAGGTGAAGTGCGCCGGAGGGCTGGACGCCGGAGAAGACGCGGATAGGACCCGCGACGGGGGAGGGAGAGTCTTGAGTCATGAGTGTTCGTCTCTACAGGAGATCGGAGCGCCGCGCGCGGCGAAGGTTCAGGCGGACCGCGAGGGGCGGCGCCATCGCCGATCTGAGAATCCGAAGCGGTTCATGACCGCGCTTGTTTAATCTGAATTGCGGATGCGTGTAAGTGGGGCGCATGGCGGGAGCGGAAGAGACGATCGCCACGGCGAGGGCGGCGAACGCGCTTCGCCGCGCCGGGCGGATGGACGAGGCCATCGCCTTGTTGCGCGCGGAGACGGCGCGGGCGCCGCGCGATCCCGCGGCGTGGGCCAACCTGGCCGACTGTCTGGCCGCCGCCAACCGTCCGGATCTGGCGCTCGCGGCCTGGGAGCGTGTGCTGACTCTCGCGCCGCGCTCGGTCCCGGCCCTCGTTGGCAAGGGGAGGGCGCTGCAGGCTCTGGCTCGGCCAGCCGAAGCTGCGGGCGCGTTCGAGGCCGCGCTCGCGGCAGCGCCGGAAGCCGGCGAAGCCCGTTTCAGCCTCGCCATGCTGGCCTTCGACGCCGGAAGTCTGGACTCCGCCGCAGCGCATGCGGCTCGGCTGCCGGACACGCCGGCGGCAAAGTGGCTGGCGGCGCGAATCGCCGCCGCTCGGGGCGAGTTCGAGCGGGCGCGGGATATTCTCCAGGCGATGGCGCCCGGCCTCGCCGACGCGCCGCGCGCCGACGCCCTGATGCTGCTCGGCTCGGTGCTCGATCGCCTGGGCGAGCCGTCCCGAGCTTTCCGCGCCGCCCTGGACGGCAAAGCCATCCAGCATCGGCTTTTCGCGCCACGGGCCGCTGGCCGTGAGGGTGAGACGGCCAAGTTGAAGCGCCTGGCTGCGTGGTTCGAGACCGCCGATCCGGCGCCATGGGCGACCGCGCCTGATCCGTATACGGACGAAGCGAACGGCCACGTCTTCCTGGTCGGCTTTCCGCGCTCCGGCACCACCCTGCTGGAACAGGCGTTGGCGGGACATTCTGACATTGTCGCCCTGGAAGAGGCGCCGACCCTGGCCGACGCCTACCAGGAATTCCTCACCGGGCCGGACGGGCTATCGCGCCTGGCGCGCATCGATCCCAGCGAGGCCGACCGCTGGCGCGGGCGTTACTGGCAGGTGGTCCGCCAGCACGGCGTCGACCCCGCCGGCCGCCTGTTCCTCGACAAGGCCCCGGCCGGAACCCTCAATCTGCCGCTGGTCGCCAAGCTTTTTCCGCGCGCCAAGATCCTCTTCGCCATTCGCGATCCCCGCGATGTGGTCCTGAGCTGCGCCATGAACGCCTTCCAGATGAACGCGCTCACCTACGCCTTCACCAGCGTGGCCGAAACCGCCGCCTGCTACGACGCGGCCATGACGCTGGCGCGCGTCTATCGCCACGTATTGCCGCTGACCGTGAAGGACGTTCGCTATGAGACCTTGGTCGAGGATTTCGCCGGCGAACTGGCGGCGATCTCAGCTTTCCTCGGCATCGCCTTTTCCCCGACCATGACTGACATCGCCGGGACGACACGCGGACGGGTGGTGCGCACTCCCAGCAGCGCCGACGTGCGCGGCGGCCTCAATCGGCGCGGCCTCGCCCGCTGGCGCGACTATGCCGCCGAACTGGCGCCGGTCACCGATGCTCTCCGGCCGTGGATCGAAGCGTTCGGCTACCCGGCGGCATGAAGTCGCACGATCCAAATCTCCCCCTGCGAAGCGGGGGGAGTACCGGCGAAGCCGGGGAGGGGGGCAGGGGCCGTGCGCCAGCGCTCTCTCACC
>DATCEL010000058.1:0-4901 GCA_036510115.1 Caulobacteraceae bacterium | reverse complement strand
TGACGACGGCGCGGACCAGCATCGCTGATCTCAGCTACCGGGCGCTGGAACGCCTCGCCGCCGCCATTGGCGGCGAAGAGCTCATCACGGATTTGTCTCAGACCGTGCACCCACAGCTTGTGGTGCGCGAGTCCTCGGCGTTGGCCATCGGCCTGGTCGAAACCGCCGCAAATCGAGAACGGGAGAAACGAGCATGATCATCACCAACAAGCGCGCGGCTCGGAAATGGCTCGTCGCCTCCTGCGGCGCCGTCGCCCTGACGCTGGCCATGGCCGGGGCGGGATACGCCCAGGTCAGCACCGCCACCCTCGGCGGTCATATTAGCGAAGGCGGCGCGGCCAGGGCCGGCGCGACCGTCACCGCCACGCAGGTGAGCACCGGTTTCGTCGCCCACGCGGTGAGCGGACCGGGGGGCGGCTATGTGCTGCCGGGCCTCCGGCCCGGTCGCTATCGCGTCATCGCGACGGCGCCTGACGGCCGCTCGGCGGGCCAGACACTCGACATCCAGGTCGGTCAGTCCGCCACCTTGGATCTGGCGGTGACCTCAACCTCGGCGGAAGTCTCCGAACTGGTGATCACCGCCGCGCCGCATCCGGCGCGGGAAACCAAAACCCCGGCCGTGGCCAGCAACATCACCACGCAGCAACTCCAGGATATTCCTCAGGACAGCCGCAACTTCTTGAACTTCGCCGATCTTGCGCCCGGAGTGCGCGTGTCGAGCAACCCCCTGCGGCAGACCTTCGCTGGCGGGGCCAATGGCTCGCCCAACGGCAGTGACCTCGGGGCCAGTCAGGTCAATGTGTTCGTCGATGGCGTCAGCCTAAAGAGCAATGTGCAGCAGGGTGGCGTGGTCGGTCAGGACGCGAGCCGCGGCAATCCGTTCGGTCAGGACACTATTCAGGAATTCCGCGTCGATACTCAGAACTACAAGGCCGAATATGAGCAGGCCGGCTCGGCCATCATTACCGCGATCACCAAGTCCGGTAGCAATGAGTTTCATGGTGACGTTTTCGGCACGTTCCAGAACCAGGCGCTGGCCGCGACCGACTATGCAGACAAAGTGCTGCTCCACATTCCAAAAGAAAATTTCCGCCAGGAAGACTACGGCGCGACCGTCTCCGGACCGATCGTGAAGGACAAGCTGTTCTTCATCTTCAGCTATGAGGCCAACGATCAGCAGAAATTTGGGACCGTGGTGCCTGGCGGCACGCCGGCGCTCATCGCCGCCCTGCCGTTCAACCCAGCGACATACGAAGGGAGTTTCGCTAGCCCGTTCCACGAAGACCAATTCTTCGGCAAGGTGACCTGGCAGATCGCCGACGCCAACGTCCTCGATCTCTCGGCGCACTACGAGACCGACCACGAGATCGTCGGATTCGGCGGTCAAAGCGCGTCTCAGTCCACGAGCTTCCAACAGGCGCAGAACAACAAGAACCACGAACTGACATTAGTGGCCAAAGACACCTGGCGGGGCGACCACTGGCTCAACGAATTCACCGCCGATTTGCTCGACTCGACGGTCAATCCGTCCATCGAGAACCCCAATCTGCCAGGTCAGCAATTTGGCGCTTATCAGGGTCCGGTGCTGACCATCGGCGGCTATTCGACCGCTCAGAAGACAACCGAACGGGACATAACGTTTCGTGACAATTTCACCTATTCAGGTGTCAACTGGTTCGGCGCCCATGTGTTCAAGGCCGGGGTCAAGGTGGCTTTCGACCGCTTCCACTCAGAAGGCGGCCCGGGCACCAACCCGCAGTTCCTCTACAACCAGCTACCAGGGCCGCCGCTGTTCCAGACCTTCGCTGTCCCGTTCCAGGCGACCTATGGGATTGGTAATCCCCAGATCACCGCCAACGATACCCAGATTGGCGTCTTTGCCCAGGATGACTGGACGGTGAATCGTCATCTCACGATCAACTACGGTTTACGCTGGGACTGGGAATCCAACGCCAACAATAACAGCTTCGTCACACCAGCAACCGGCGTCACTGCGCTGAACTACCTTGAAAGCGTCCTCGGCCCACAACCTGGCAACTTCTTCAACGCCGCCAATTACATCAGCACCGGCTCCAACCGGCAGCCGTATATGAAAGCGTTCCAGCCGCGCGTTGGCCTCTCCTATGATGTCTTTGGGGATCAGAAGACGGTGCTGTTCGCCGGCGCTGGCCGCTATTACGATCGCAACCTCTTCCGCAACGCCGTGGAAGAGAGCCTCTACACCCAGTTTGTCTCGCGAATTTTCAACTTCTCGCCCGGCGGCGGGATCGTCAATGGCACGCCGACGATCAAGTGGGATCCTTCATACCTTTCGGCCGCAGGCCTCAATGGGCTGATCGCCTCCCAGATCGCGCCAGAAGGCCAACTGCGCGTTCTGCAAAACAACGCCCCGCCACCCTACACGGATCAGTTCGATATCGGCATTCGCCAGCGCTTTGGGGCCTGGAGCACGTCGATCACCTTGGCCCGTCAGCGTGGCTACAACGGCATCGGCTATTACCACGCCAATGTGGACGTCGCCCGCAACGCCGGCGGCTTCCTCAACACCATCGGCGTTCCCGGCTATGGCGATATTGAAGCCTCGAATTCCGACGGCAAGACACGTTATGACGCGATCTATGTCACGATCGACAAACCCTATAGTCATGCTTCGCATTGGGGCCTGGATATCGCCTATACCTATGCTCACTCCAAACAGAACGGCAACGAGGGCTTGTTCAACTACGACTTCCCCAACATCGCTGCCTCGCCGTTCTACGCCAACGACGCTGATATTCATGATCAACTGGTTGTAAGCGGAACCGCCGACCTGCTCTGGGGCTTCCGCACGTCGGGCAAATTCCTGCTGACCAGCGGCCAGCCATATCAAGTCTACGACTTCCGGTGCAGCTATGGCGACGTCAGCCCAACTTGCATGGCGCACATCGGCGACTTCGCCCACAACCCAGGCTTTGCCCAGCTCGACATGTCTTTGATCAAGGATTTCAAGACGTTCAACGGCCAGACCCTGGAGTTGAGGCTCGACCTCTTCAACGTGTTCAACAAGACCAACATGGGTTGTGGTGACAATTCCGAGGGATCGCCCGGCAACCCAAACCCGCACTTCAGGGTGACCTCATGCCAGGTTGGCGTGCCCCGGACGCTTCAGATCGGGGCGCGCTACGCATTCTGAGCTCTGCCGTTTGCGACAGGCCGCTCGCCTAGGAGCGGGCGGCCCACTTTCAACCGTGCTGTATGGTTCTTTCGCCGATGGATAGACGCGCCTTTCTGGCAACTTGCGCCGCTGTTGCTTCCACCCCCTGGTCGGCGCAACCCGCCATCGCCGAGCTCTCCGCATCGGACGACGCCTTCTTCGACGATCTTCAGCAACGCACGTTCCGCTTTTTTTGGGACACAACCAATCCGGCCAACGGCCTGGCGACCGATCGCTATCCTAGGCCTCCGTACGCCAGCATCGCCGCCACTGGGTTCGCTCTCACCGCCTATCCCATTGGAATCGAGCGCGGCTGGATTACTCGGGCGGAGGGACGCCAACGGGTACTCACCACCTTGCGGTTCTTCCACGCCGCGCCGCAGGGGCCGCAGGCGCGCGACGTCAGCGGCTTCATGGGCTTCTTCTATCACTACCTCGACACGGTGACCGGGCTGAGGGTCGATGGCACAGAGCTGTCGACGGTGGACACCGCCCTGTTGCTGGGCGGCGTGCTCTTCTGTCGATCCTATTTCACTTGGCTTCACGCCGACGAGGCGGAAATTCGGCGGTTGGCAGACGCGATCTACGCGCGGGTCGACTGGCGTTGGGCGCAGCAACCCGCCGACCGCAGTCCGGCGATCAACCTCGGCTGGCTGCCCGACCGAGGTTTCATCCGCTACAGCTGGTTCGGCTACAGCGAAGCAATGATCCTTTATCTTTTGGCGTTGGGATCGCCCACCAACGCCGTCGAGCCCGACGCCTGGACGGCGTGGCAGCGCGACTTCGACAAGACTTGGGGCCTCAACTTCGGCCCGCAGCCGCATCTGGGCTTCGCTCCCATGTTCGCCCATCAGTATTCCCATGCATGGATCGATTTTCGCGGTATCCGCGACGGCTATATGCGCGGCCGCGATCTCGACTATTTCGAAAACAGCCGGCGGGCGACCTACGCCCAGCGCGCCTACGCCATGACCAATCCAGAGGGATGGAAAGGCTATGGCCCGGACGTCTGGGGCCTGACCGCTTGCGACGGACCGGGCAACCTCAGTCATCTATACAAGGGTCGAGACCGACGCTTCCACGCCTATTGGCCCCGAGGCCCGGGACAGCGCGACGACGGCACAATCGCCCCCACCGCCGCTCTGGGCTCGATAGCCTTCGCGCCTGAAATCTGCGTCCCCGCCGCTTTGCGCATGCAGCGGGACTACGGTCAGAACATCCTTGGGCCATATGGCTGCGTCGACTCGTTCAACCCCAGCTTCGACTTCTCGGATCTGGCGCCGACGACAGGTCGCACGATCCCTGGCGTGGGCTGGGTCGCGCCCGGCTATCTGGGCATCGACCAAGGTCCGATCGTAGCCATGATCGAGAACTGGAAGAGCGGTCTCATTTGGAAGACGATGCGCGCCAATCCACATATCATCCGCGGCCTCCGGAGGGCTGGCTTCACGGGAGGGTGGCTGCAGACGGCATGACGATCGGCCCCTCTCGGCGCTCCGCGCTCGGCCAGCTCGCGGCCGGATCGCTGGCGGCGTGCGGCGCCGAAGATGACGGCGCCTTGCACTTTTGGGCCATGGGGCGCGAGGGTGAGGTCGTACAAACCCTGACGCCGGCGTTCGAGCGCGCCCACCCGGGAACCCGGATCGCAGTCCAGCAGCTACCGTGGACCGCCGCGCACGCCAAGCTTCTCACCGCCTTCGCGGGTGGC
>DATCEL010000057.1:0-2429 GCA_036510115.1 Caulobacteraceae bacterium | reverse complement strand
GGGGTGGACGATCGAGCCCCGCCCGGGTTTGCCGGTCGACGCCGGCTGCGAGTGGTTGCACTCGGCCCGCCGCAACGTCCTGGCGCCGCTGATCGAGGGCGAAGGCTTTGTCGTCGACAGAACGCCCGCCCACTGGCGGCGGCGGTCGGACCGACTGAGCTTCAGCGCCGCCGATCAGCGGGCGTTCGGCGAGGCCTACAGCGCGTTCGAGGCGCGGCTGGAGAGAGCGGCCGCGACCGGCGTCGATCGGGTCGCGGCGGATTTCCTCGAGCCGGATTGTCGCTGGAACCCGCTCATCGACGCGGTGAGCAGCTGGTACAATGGGGCCGAATTCGATCGGGTCTCGACGCTCGACTACGCCGCCTATGACGACGGCCAGGTCAACTGGCGCGTGCGCGAAGGCTATGGCGCCGCGATCGCCACCTTGGCCTCGCCGCTTGAGCCGGTTCTGGACTGCCCCGTGGAAGTCATCGACCATTCCGCCGCGCCCATCCGTCTGGTCACCGCGCGGGGCGCGCTCACCGCCGGGGCGGTGATCGTGACGGTCCCGACGCCGGTCCTGGCCGGCGAGCACATCCGCTTCACCCCCGCCTTGCCCAAGAAGGTCGCCGCCGCCGCTGGCCTGCCCCTCGGCATCGCCGACAAGGCGTTCCTGGCGCTGAGCGAACCCCACGCCCTGCCCATCGAGGGCCATCTCTTCGGCCGGACCGACAGCACGGCGACGGCGAGCTATCACCTGCGCCCGTTCGGCCTGCCCTATATCGAAGCCTACTTCGGCGGTCGCCTCGCCGCCGATCTGGAGGGCGAAGGCGCGGGCGCTTTGGCGGCCTTCGCCATCGACCAACTGTGCGCCGCCCTGGGCTCGGAGATCCGCCAGACCGTCACCGTCTTGGCCGAGACCGCCTGGAAGGCCGATCCGTGGGCGCTCGGATCCTACTCCCACGCCTTGCCCGGCCACGCTGGGGATCGCGCCATACTGGCCGCGAGCGTGGACGGGCGGCTGTTCTTCGCCGGCGAGGCGACGCACCCGTCGTTCTTCTCCACCGCCCATGGCGCCTGGGAAAGCGGCCTGCGCGCGGCGGAGGAGGCGCTGGGCGCGCTGGCGTCGCCTACCCCGCGTTCCTGAGGCCCGCGGCGACGCCGTTGAGGGTCAGGTGGATGCCTTCGCGCACCTCTTCGCTGTCGTCGCCTGAGCGTCGGCGGCGAATGAGTTCGATCTGCAGGTGGTTCAACGGATCGATATAGGGAAGGCGGGCGCGGATGATGGCGGCCAGGGCCGGGCTATGGTCCAGGAGCCGCGTCTGGCCGGTGATGGCCAGGAGCGCGCCCACGGTGCGGTCCCACTCGGCGCGGATCTCGCCGAAGACGGCGTCGGCCAGAGCCCGATCTTCCACCAGCTCGGCATAACGGCCGGCTATGGCCAGGTCGCCCTTGGCCAGAACCATCTCCATATTGGCGAGGATCGACTGGAAGAACGGCCAGCTCGCGTGGAATTCGCGCAGGACTTCGAGCCCAACATCCGCCCGCTCCACGGCCGCGCCAAAGCCGTACCAGCCGGGCAGCATGGCCCGCGATTGCGACCAGGAAAACACCCAGGGGATGGCGCGCAGGCCGGCGATCGAGCGGGTCGCCGAGCGCGAGGTCGGACGGCTGCCGATGTTGAGATCGGCGATTTCGGTGATCGGCGTGGCGGCGAAGAAATAGTCGGCGAAGCCGGCCGTCTCGTAGACCAAGGCGCGATAGGCGCCCATCGCCTCGTCGGCGAGTTTGTCCATTGCCGCCGCGCGGGGGCCGTCGGCCGCCTCGCCCACCGCCTCCTGCAGGGAGGCCAGGACCGCGCCGGCGGCTAGGGTTTCCAGGCTCTGGGCGGCGAGCTCCGGATCGGCGTATTTGTTGGCCACCACCTCGCCCTGCTCGGTGACCCGGATGCGGCCGTTCACGGTCCCGGGCGGCTGGGCCAGCAACGCCTCGAAGCTAGAGCCGCCGCCGCGGCCGACGGCGCCGCCGCGGCCATGGAAGAGTTGCAGGGCGAGGCCGGCGTCTTTCGCCGTCCGCGCCAGGGCGCGCGAAGTCTGATGCAGCCGCCAGGTCGAGGTCAGATAGCTGCCGTCCTTGTTGGAGTCGGAGTAGCCGATCATCACTTCCTGGCGGCCCTTGGCTCTCAGCAGGCCCGCGATCAGAGGCAAGGCGAAATATCGGGCGAGGGTGGCCGGGGCGGCGTCCAGGTAGGCGATGGTTTCGAACAAGGGCTCGGCGAGGATCCCGGCCCGAGGCGGATCGCCGGGCGTGTAGAGGCCCACCTCCTTCAACAGCACATAGACCTCAAGGAGATCGGAGACCGAGGTGGTGTTGGAGACAATATAGGCCCCGATCGCATCCTCGCCGTAGAGGCGCCTCAGGCGCGCGGCCTGGCTGAGAACCGCGTGCTC
>DATCEL010000056.1:0-7126 GCA_036510115.1 Caulobacteraceae bacterium | reverse complement strand
CCCAGAATGCCTCGGCATGTTGAGCGCGGGGCGCCCGAGCGTCAAGCGTGGGCGGCTCCCCGCGCGATGATAGGCCGCGTTTGCAACATCAGGCGTCTGACCCCAGGCGGTCCTAGGCGCCCTACCGCGCGGCGAACAGAGCGTTGAGTTCGCTTCCCTTCGCCGCCTTGGAAAAGGCGGTGAATTCGCCGGTGTCGGCGATCTCGCGCGCGGCGCGCAGAAACTCGCCCCAGGCGGTCCTCGCCAAGGCCCCGCCGACGCTGATCCGGCGAACGCCGAGATCGGCCAGGGTCGCGACCGAAAGGCCAGGGGCCAGGACGTTGACCGGTTTGGGGGCGACCGCGCGCACGACGGTGGCGATCTCGATCTCAGTGCGGATGCCGGGCGCGTAGAGACAGTCGGCGCCCGCCTCGCCGTAGGCAACGAGGCGACGGACGACGTCGTCCATGTCCGGTCGGCCGGCGATAAAGCCCTCCGCGCGTCCGGTCAGCAGCACGCCGGATTCGCCGATGGTCGCCCGCGCCGCGGCGATTCGCTCGACCGCCAGTGTGAAGTCATAGAGCGGTGCTTTGGCGTCGCCGGTGGAGTCCTCGATCGAGAGGCCGGCGACGCCGGTCTCGATGCAGAGGGCGACGCTCGCCGCCACGCCGTCGGGGTCGTCGGCGAAGCCCCCTTCGAAGTCGGCATTGAGGGGAATATCCACCGCGGCGGCGAGGTCGGTGAGGTGAGCCAGGACCGCGGCGCGCCCGACCCGGTTGTCCGCCATGGCCATGGACCACGCCATGCCCGAGCTGGTCGAGGCCAACGCCTTGAAGCCGAGGTTCTGCAGCGCGAAGGCCGACCCCGCGTCCCATGGGTTGGGAATGACGAAACACCCGTCGGCGTGGAGGGCCCGGAAAGTCGCCCGCTTTTCGGCCGTTGTGACCATGGTCAGCTCCTTGTTCGCGCCCGGACCCTTCGGCCGTCAACGCATGGATAGCGGCGCGTAGCCGAGGTGCGTGCCGGCATCGACCATGAGCGTCTCGCCGGTGATGTGGCGCGCCGCCGGCGAGGCCAGAAACACGGCCGCCCCGGCGATATCCTCCGCCTTTGACGCCACCTTCAGGGGCGCCGCGGCCGCGACGCCGGCGCGCAGGCGTTCGAGGCTGTCATCCGCCATCGCCCGACCAAACCAGGGTGTGTCGATGAATCCGGGACAGATGGCGTTGACGCGAATCCTCGGCGCCAGGGCCCGGGCGAGGGAAAGTGTCATGGTGATCAGCGCGCCCTTCGAGGCCGCGTAGGGCACGGACGAGCCAATGCCCAGCACCCCCGCCACGGAGGCGGTGTTGACGACGGCGCCAGCCTGGGGCGCGGCTTCGAGGAGAGTCCGCGCGGCGCGAAGCATCTGGAACGCGCCGATCACATTGACGCTGTAGAGCCTCGAGAAATCCTCGGCCGAGACCGCGTGCATGTCGGCATGGTTCCCAGCGAACTTGGTTACCCCGGCATTGTTGAACAAGGCGTCGATGCGCCCGAACGGATTCGCGGCGGCGGCGATGCGCGCGCAGTCCTCGTCCTTAGCTACGTCGCCTTGGATGAGCAGCGATTTGGCGCCGCGGCCTTGCACTAGCCGCGCGGTCTCCGCCGCCTCCTCGGCGCTGGTGGCGAAGTTGATGACGATATGGGCCGCGCCGCGTTCGGCGCACTCGACCGCGATCGCCCGCCCAAGCCCGGTGGACGCGCCGGTGACGACCACTGTCCAGCCATCGAAATCCCGTCCCGTCATGGCATCCTCCGTGCTCGCGAACGCCGCTTGGTGATAGCGAGCGGTTCGGCGCTTGTCTTTGCTCTTGAGGGTCCATACACGCCGCCGACATGAACGAGACGCACCTCACCCTGCTCGGCCATGACAGCCAATGGCCCGCCAGCCCGGACGAAGCGGTTCTGGAAACGGTCGTCAATCCGCAAGCCGGGACGCTCTATCTCGCTCGCTTCACCGCGCCGGAATTCACCTCGCTCTGTCCGGTGACCGGCCAGCCGGACTTCGCCCATCTGGTCATCGACTACGCGCCGGATCGGTGGCTGATCGAATCCAAGTCGCTGAAACTGTTTCTGGCCTCGTTCCGAAATCACGGCGCGTTCCACGAGGACTGCACCCTGACTATCGGCAAGCGCATCGTGGCGGCGGCCAAGCCGGTGTGGTTGCGCATCGGCGGCTATTGGTTTCCGCGCGGCGGCATTCCCATCGACGTCTTCTGGCAGACCGGCCCGGCGCCGGACGGCCTGTGGCTGCCCGACCAGGGCGTCGCTCCGTATCGGGGCCGCTAACCCAGTCCTGGCTCATCGCCGTTGGCGGGCATGGCGTCCGACGGCCATTTGGGCTATGATGGCCCCATGCCTTGGTTCAGAACGATCACCCACAGCCGCAAGGCTGGCCACCTCCCCACTGGTCGCGAGGTAGGTCGCGCCACCTTCGAGGCTGAGGATAACACCGCCGCCATCGCGGAAACCCAAGTGCGCGCGCGCCTGTTGCCTAAGCACCATTTTCTGGCGCTCTTCGAGCTGGACGGAAAACAGATCGATTCCGTGGAGCGGCCGGACTCCTAAGCGCCTGAGCGTCCGAGGCGCCGAACCAAAAGCTCCAATCCGCAAACTGTCCGCTCCCGAACCCGTCGGCTTATGGCCGCCGCGACCACTCGCTGGTTATCGCCGCCACGTCCGGTCGTACGCGCTCCAGGGGCGCTTCGCTGGCCGTGCCCAGATGCACGAACCCCGCCACCTGTTCGCCTTCGGCAAGTCCCAACAGTCGCCCGGCGTCGGCGTCATAGGCGTACCAATCGGTGATCCAGTTGGCCCCGTAGCCCATGGCCTGGGCGGCGATGATCAGCATGGCGCACACGGCTCCGGCGGAAAGCCGTTGCTCCCAGATCGGAATCTCGCCTTCGCTCGCCCGCGAAATCACCGCGACGGTGAGGGGAGGGGTTCGGATCTTGCCGAGTTTGGCTGTCGCCCTGGCGGCGTCTGGCCGTCGCTCGGCGATCCCTTCCAGCGCGCGCACGAAGCGCGCCTTTGCCTCTGACCTCAGGATCACGAACCGCCAGGGCGAAAGTTTTCCATGGTCGGGAACCCGCGCGGCGAGGGCGAGCAGGGTGGCGAGCTCGGTCTCGCTCGGCGCGGGGGCCGTCAGGGTCAGGGCCGAGGCCGACCGCCGCCGCGTGAGGAATGCAAGAGTTTCCGGTGAGCCCTCGATCGGCAACGGATCGCCAAAGGCGGGCGTTTTCAGCGGGGTGGTCGACAAGGGAGGGCGCCCATCGTTGCGAATGACTTGCAGGTAGCGCGCATCGAAGACATCCGCAACGCGGCCGCCCGCCGGCTCGCGACACCGTCGCCCTCTGGCGAAGCCGAACCGACGGCGCCATATGGGCGTTGGGCGCCCTTCAACCGGGGCGGACGCGACGGAGAGGGTGGATGCCCAAACCTCTGGAAGCAGTCGGAACGGACGCGCCGCCGGTATGGGCCGCGCTGCGCAACGAGGCCCAACATCTGGCCGCAGAGGAGCCGAGCCTCGCCTCGCTGCTCAGCGCCGTGGTCATCCGTCACCAGAGTTTGGCGAGCGCTCTGTCCTATCAACTCGCGCGCAAGCTATCGGACCAGGAACTGCGGGCGATGAGCCTGCGCGAACTGGCCGACGAGGCTTACGCCGCCGATCCCACGATCATCGACAAGGCCGAGGCGGACCTGACCGCGGTGTTCGAACGCGATCCGGCCTGCAAAGGCTATGTCCAACCTTTCCTATATTTCAAAGGCTTCCAGGCCTTGCAGACATACCGCGTGGCCCATTGGCTTTGGCTGGCCGGTCGCGAGGCGATGGCCCACTATCTACAGAGCCGGATGTCGGAACTGTTCCAAGTCGACATCCATCCGGCGGCGGTCATCGGCCGCGGGGCTTTTTTTGATCACGGCACCGGCATCGTCATCGGCGAGACGGCGGTGGTGGGTGACGATGTCTCCATGCTCCAGGGCGTGACGCTCGGCGGTACGGGGGCGGAGCGCGGCGATCGCCATCCGAAAATCGGCCGCGGCGTGCTCCTTGGGGCGGGCGCCAAGGTGCTGGGCAATATCACCGTCGGCGACTACGCTAAGATCGCCTCTGGCTCGGTGGTGCTCAAGCCGGTGCCGGCGCACTGCACCGCCGCGGGCGTGCCCGCGCGCCTGGTCAACTGCCCGACCTGCTCCGAGCCCTCGCGCTCGATGGATCACACCCTGACCGAGGCGGCATACGACTACGTGATCTGACGTTTGCGGTGGCGGCGAAAGCGGCTAGGTTCCAGCCATGGACCAGAAAGACATCGAGCGCGTTCAGGCGCACCTTAAGCGCACCTTCGGAACGCCGCACATCGATGTGCGCGCGCGGCCCAAGCAGAAGGATTCCGCCGAGGTAGAAATCAGAGGTGAGTTCATCGGCGTGATCTATGAGGACGAGGACGAGCCGGGCTCGTTCATGTTCGAGATGGCGATCCTCGCGGAAGACTTGGAGGGTTGATCATCCCCGCTGCACGAAGCTGTCGATGACCCGCTTCTCGCCAGCGTGGTCGAAGGCGACGGTGAGCTTGTTGCCCTCCAGGGCGGTAACCGAGCCGGGCCCGAACTTCTGGTGGAACACGCGCTCGCCGACCGCATAGGCGCTGGCGCCGCCGGAGTCTGATACGGCGACGAGCTTGCCTTCGCCCTCGATCACTTGGGTGCGGCCGGGCGGGCCACCCGCATAGCCGCGCGCCTGGGCGCGACGCCAGCCGGGGCTGTCATAGCCTGAACCATAATTGGCTTCGTCCCAGCGCGAGGCGCCTTCGCGTGCGCCAGCGCCGTAGTAGCCGGTCTCGGAGGCGGCTTCGACGCTGGCGAGCGGTAGCTCGTCCACGAACCGGCTGGGCAACTGGCTCGTCCACCGCCCATAGACCTGACGGTTGGCCGCGAAGGAGATGCGCGCTTCCTCGCGGGCCCGGGTGAGCCCGACATAGGCCAGGCGGCGCTCCTCCTCGAGGCCCTTCTCGCCGCTCTCGTCCATGCTCCTCTGGCTCGGAAACACGCCCTCCTCCCAGCCAGGCAGGAAGACGAGCGGGAATTCCAACCCCTTGGCCGAATGCAGCGTCATGATCTGAACCGCGTCGCCGGCCGCCTCGCGATCGAGATCGGTGACCAGGGCCACATGCTCGAGATAGGCCTCGAGGGTGTCGAACGCGCTCATCGACTGGATGAGTTCCTTGAGATTTTCCAGGCGCGACTGGCTGGTCGGACTCTTATCGAGGCGCAGGGCGTCGATGTAGCCGCTTTCCTCCAGGATGGTTTCCGCCAGACGTGGGTGCGCCGTCGCGTCCTTCAGGCTTCGCCAGCGGTCGACATCGCGCAGGAAGGTGGCGAGCGCCGTGCGCGAACGACCGGTGAGTTCGTCGGTGCGCACCAGATCGGCCGCCGCCCTGGCCGCCGAGACGCTCCGATCGCGCCCGATCCACAATAGCTTGCGAACCGTGGCCTCGCCGACGCCACGCCTGGGCGTGTTGACGATGCGCTCGAAGGCCAGGTCGTCGTCGGCGGATTGCACCAGACGCAAATAGGCGTGGGCGTCGCGGATCTCGGCCCGTTCGAAGAACCTCGGCCCACCGACCACCGTGTAGGGAATCTGCAGGAGCACGAACCGCTCCTCGAAAGCGCGCATCTGGAACGAGGCCCGGACCAGTATGGCGATTTCGGCGTAGCGCCGTCCGCGCTTCCAGCGCTCGATATCCTCGGCGACCAAGCGCGATTCAGCCTCGCCGTCCCAGACCCCGCGCACGCGCACCTTCTGGCCGCCGGCGGACTCGGTCCAAAGGGTCTTGCCGAGCCTTCCCTTGTTGGCGGCGATCAGGCCCGAGGCGGCGGCGAGAATGTGCTCGGTCGAGCGGTAGTTGCGTTCCAGTCGGATCACCCGCGCACCCGGGAAGTCGCGTTCGAAGCGCAGGATGTTGTCCACCTCGGCCCCGCGCCATCCGTAGATCGACTGATCGTCGTCACCGACGCAGCAGAGGTTGCGACTCTTCTGCGCCAGCAGGCGCAGCCACAGATATTGGGCGGTGTTGGTGTCCTGGTATTCATCGACCAGAAGATAACGGAAGCGTTCGTGATAGTCGGCCAGCACTTCGGCGTGCTCGGTGAAGATGGTCAGGTTGTGCAGCAGCAGGTCGCCGAAGTCGCAGGCGTTGAGCACGCGCAGGCGCGCCTGATAGAGGCCATAGAGCGTCGCGCCCTTGCCTTGCGCGAAGTGCGCCCCCTCCGCTGGCGGCAGCTTCTCCGGCCCCCAGCCGCGGTTCTTCCACTGGTCGATAAGCCCGACCATGTGCCGGGGCGTCCAGCGCTTGACGTCGATGTTCTCCGCTTCGAGGAGCTGGCGGATCAGCCGCTCCTGATCGTCGGGGTCGATGATAGTGTAGTTGGACTTAAGCCCGACTAATTCGGCGTGCCGACGCAAGATCTGAGCGGCGACCGAATGGAAGGTGCCGAGCCACCGCAAATCCTCGGCCGCGCCGCCGATGATCTGGCCGATGCGCCCGCGCATCTCGCGCGCCGCCTTGTTGGTGAACGTGACCGCCAGAAGCTGCCAGGGCCTGGCTTTGCCGATGGCGAGGATATGAGCCAGACGGGTGGTGAGGACGCGGGTCTTGCCCGTGCCGGCGCCGGCCAGCACCAGCACCGGGCCGTCGATCGCCTCGACCGCCGCGCGCTGCTCCGGGTTGAGACCTGCGAGGTAGTCGGTCTCGCCGGCTGGCGTCACTCGGGCGAGATCGGAGATGCGAGGCTGATCGGTCACTTGGCGGCTGGGCTGAGGAGGATTCGACCGCGAGCTTAGCACGCGGTTCTAATGCGCCTGGCGGAATTCCAGCGCCACCAGCCGACAGGCTGAGGCGAGGGGGCGTCGGCCGCGGCTGGCGTCGATATCCTGGATCAGGCCGGCGAGGGTCCGGCCGCGCCCGCTGGCCATGGTCTCCAAAACCGCCCAGAACTCAGGCTCGAGGGCCAACGAAGTCGCATGGCCGGCAAGATTCACCGACCGCTTGCGCTGACCAGACGGTCGGATCATCGCCTCGCTTCGGCGTTCGACTTGATCAGAAAC
>DATCEL010000055.1:0-3421 GCA_036510115.1 Caulobacteraceae bacterium | reverse complement strand
CTATCTGTTCTTCTTCAAGGCCTCGCGCGGCTTCACCGGCCAGCAAGCGTCGATCCTGCTGGCCGTCTATATTCTGGCCGGCATTCCGGGGGCGCTGTTCACCGCCACGCTGGCGCGCAGGATCAGCAAGCACCGCACCTTGATGGTCACCACCACCGGCTTTTCGCTTGGCCTGTTTTCGATCTTCATCCTGCCCAAGGCGAATTTACCCCTGACCATCCCGTTCATGGCCTTCGAAGGGATGATGGCCGCCGGCTTCGGGATGATGATCCAGGCCATGCTCGCCGATGTCGGCGACGAAGTCCGCCTGACCCAAGGCCGCCAGCGGATGAGCCTCGTCTATTCGGTCAACACCCTGGCGACCAAGATCGCCGGCGCGGTCTCGATCGGCCTGACCTTCCCCTTGCTCCATGCGATTGGCTTCAATCCGCTCGAAGGGGCGCGCAACACGGGCGGCGCCATCCACAATCTCGACTTGGCCTTTCTCGTCGGGCCGATCGTCTTCGTGATGCTGGGCGGCCTTTGCGTCCTCGGCTGGCGGCTCGACGCCGCCCGGCATGGCGAAATCCGCGTCCAACTCGAGGCGCGCGACGCGGAGTTGGATATGGCGAAGGCGGCTCTCTCCGCGACCCGGCTGTAAGCGCCTCGCCAAACGCCATGGCCATTTCAATCGTCGCTGGGGCGGCCTAAAGGCGGCGCTCATGCGGGCTGGGATGCAGGACGCGGACGCCTTGCCGGGTCCGCACGGGTCACGAAGACGCTTCGGCGGCCTGATGCTCGGCTCCATGGGCGTGGTCTTCGGCGACATCGGCACCAGCCCGCTCTACACCTTCAAGACCGCCGCCGGCCAAGCGGCCAGGGGCGCCGTCGGCGCGCCGGAAGTTCTGGGCATCGTCTCGTTGATGTTCTGGGGCCTGATGATCGTGGTGACGATCAAATACGTGACCTTCATGATGCGCGCCGACAACCGCGGCGAAGGCGGCATTCTCTCGCTGATGGCCCTGGCGCAAAGGGCGATGGGCCGCCGCACCGCCGCCGTGCTGACGCTGGGCGTCATCGGGGCCGCCCTCTTCTACGGCGACGCCATCATCACCCCGGCGATCTCCGTGCTCTCGGCGGTGGAAGGCTTGCAAACCGTGCCCGGCCTCTCCGGCGTGGTGACCCCGTCGATCGGCATCGCCCTCACCCTGGTGGTGCTCATCGGCCTGTTCATGGTTCAGTCGCGCGGCACGGCCAAGGTGGGCGCCTGGTTCGGCCCCATCTGCCTGGTCTGGTTCGTGGCCATCGCCGCCCTGGGCGTGCTGCACCTGCCGGACGCTCCCAGGATATTTCTCGCCTTCAGCCCGACCTTTGGCCTCGAATTCCTGTTCACCCACGGACTGATCGGCCTCTTCGTCCTGGGATCGGTCTCCCTGACCATCACCGGGGCGGAGGCGCTCTACGCCGACATGGGCCATTTCGGGCGCGGCCCGATCCGGGCGGCGTGGCTGACGGTGGTGTTTCCGGCCCTGATCCTCAACTATTTCGGCCAGGGCGCCTTCGCCTTGAAGATGCTGGCCAAGGGTCACGCCAGCGCCGATCAGGACTGGTTCTTTCTGATGGCCCCGGAGGCCTTTCGCGTGCCGCTGGTGATCCTCGGCATGGCGGCCACGGTGATCGCCAGCCAGGCGGTGATCAGCGGCGCCTATTCGATGTCGCAGGCGGCGATGCAACTGGGCTTGCAGCCGAGGCTGAATGTGCGCCGCACCTCCGAGACCGAGGCCGGCCAGGTCTATCTGCCGACGGTCAATCTGCTGCTGATGGTCGGCGTCATCCTGCTAGTCGGCATCTTCAAGAACTCCGCCGCCCTCGCCAACGCCTATGGTTTCGCCGTCACCGGCACGATGACGGTGACCACCGCCCTGGCGGCGATCGTCGTGCGGCGTCTGTGGAAATGGCCGCTGTGGAAGACAACCCTGCTGATCGCCCCGCTGATGACGGTCGATCTGGCCTTCTTCGGGGCCAATTCCCTCAAGCTGATGTCGGGGGGCTGGGTGCCGCTGGCCATCGCGTCGGCGGCGGTGCTGGTCATGGCCTCGTGGTTGAGGGGCAGCGGCATCATCGCCGCCAAGGCCCGCCGCGACCGCATTCCTCTCGCCGACTTCCTCGCCTCCCTGGCCCGCAAGCCGCGGTTCAAGGTCAGCGGCACGGCCATCTATCTGACGCCGGAGCCCGATCTGACGCCCGGCGCCCTCCTGCACAACCTCAAGCACAACGGCGTGCTGCATCGGCACAACCTCATCGTCACCGTGCGCACGGCCGACAGCCCGCGGGTGAGCGACGCGGCGCGCGGCTCGTTCGAGGTCATCGACGACACCTTCGTGCGGGTGACTCTCTCGTTCGGCTTCATGGAGCGTCCAGATGTGCCGACCGCCCTAGCCTCGCTGCACATCCCCGGCCTTTCGCTTGAGCCGATGAGCGTGTCCTACTTCCTCGGCCGTCGTTCGATCGTGGCCGGGCGGGACCACGGCATTCGCCGCATCCTCGATCGCATCTTCCTGGCCCTCGCCCGCAACACCGCTGATCCCAGCGAAGTGTTCGCCATCCCGCCCAGCCGCGTGGTCGAGATGGGCGTGCAGATGGCGCTCTAGCGAAGGTCGCCAGGGCCTAAATCTTGGGTTGAGCCCGAACTATTTTTATTGCCGTCCGCATCACAAGCCACACTGCTGCGCCCAAAAGAATCAGAAACAGCAGAGCAGCGTTCAAAACGAAGAGAAGGCCCACCCATTCCGACGCGGTCATTGGCTTCGACGTTGCCGTGGGGGGCGGAAGGTCCACTCGCACTGAGATCGTGGTGAGCGGAGCGCAGATGATAAACAGGATGTCGAGAACCACGAAGGCGAGGCCGCCCAGCTTCAGCCATCCCGACGGTGTGATGCGCCGCCCAAACAATTGATCACCCTCCAAGGAGCGCGCTGAAGGTCTTGTCCATCCGCGCGCGATTTGAGGATGGAGGCCGCCGTCACCCAACGCAACGATCGACCGCGTCTTCAGTCCGCTATAGGCGCGACGGGTGGTGGTATGCGGCGGAAACGAATCTCACGCGGTATCCGGCTCGGCCAGGCCGAGCTCGGCGATCATCGTCTGGCGGATGACGAATTTGCGCACCTTGCCGGTCACGGTCATGGGAAATTCATCGACGAAGCGCACATAGCGCGGGATCTTGTGGTGGGCGATCTGGCCGGCGCAGAAGGCGCGCAGAGCCGCCTCTTCGAGCGAGCGGCCGGGATGGAGGCGGATCCAGGCGCACAGCTCCTCACCGTAGCGCGGGTCGGGCAGACCGACCACCTGGGCGTCGGCGATATCGGGGTGGGTGTAGAGAAACTCCTCGATCTCGCGCGGATAGAGGTTTTCGCCGCCGCGGATCACGAGGTCCTTGATG
>DATCEL010000054.1:0-4139 GCA_036510115.1 Caulobacteraceae bacterium | reverse complement strand
CCGCCCGAGAACGTCGCCAGATGGTCCGCGCCTTCCTCGATCAGGTCACCCGAACCGGCTATGCGCCAGGGTCCGGCGGCGGAGGGACCGTTGGCCGCCAGACGATAGGGCAATTTGCTGAGGGGACCGCTCGCCGATAGCGCCAGGCTTTTCACGCGCACGTCCCCGTCACGCAGAACCGCCTCTCCCCCTCGCAGCGAAATATCCGCGCTGGCGACGCCGTGAACATCGACGATGCGCAGACGGCCGTCGGCATGGCCTTCGGCGAGCAGCGCGCCCGGACCGATCGTCAAGGTCAGATCGGCGCTTGACGGTTCGCCTTTTCGCAACGCCAGAGCGCCCGAGGCCGTGATGCCGCCGCCTTTCACACTCAGTTCAGTCAGATCGACGCCATCGCCGACAAAGCGAAACTGACTGGAGGCCGTGGATGCGCCGTAAGCGCTGGCAGCCGTGAGGGCGAAATGACCGTCGCTTCCGGTGGCGCCGTGCTGGAACGTGAGCTGAAGGTGAGCGTCAGTGAGCGGCAATCCGGGCGTGCTGACGCCGCCCAGGTCGGCCAACAGATCGATCCGCGGCGAGGCGAGCGTACCGGTGAGGGCGCCCGTACCCTTGGCCGCGCCGACCACCTCGAATGGCCCGACCTCGAACGGCCCGCTGGCGGTCCAGGCAAGTTTTAGGGCCATCGCTCCGCTATCGCCAAGCGTGCCGAGCCCGCTCACCTGGCCGTCCGCGCCGGTGAGGGTCGAGCTGATCAGAGACAGAACTCCCGCGCCCCAGGTCGCCTTGGCGACCAGATGAGGCGCGCGGCCAAGCAACCGGTCAGCTTCGGCCCAGCCGCTGCCAAAGTTCTGACCGTGAGCATCAACGGTGAAAGCCCACGGAGTTTTGCCTGACTGGTTGGCCGTCCAACCGAAATTGACCGACCCTTTGGCTCCCGGATGCGCCAGGGCGAGGTTGGAAAAGCTCGCAGCGCCCTTGAACGAGAGGTCTCCCAGCAAGCCGCGATCGCCGCTGCCGGTCGCCTTAAGCCCGACGCCCTGGACCGCTAGCGCCCGCATCAACAGACGCCCGTCGGCGAACCGCGTCAGTTGCGCCGAACCTTTCGGTCGCGCGCCCAGTAGAGCCGCCAGAAGTCCCTTGCCGGCGCCACCCTCACCCACGGGTTGGGCATCGATCAGTAGATCGCTCCCCTGGCTTTCGAGCCGCACCGGGCCGGTGACGCGCGTCAGGGCGTAGGCGCCGTCGGAGACCTGTTCGATCGCCGCCGACCCTAAGATCCGCCAATGATTTCGATCCCCGGTCAGGTTTCCGACAAGCCTCGCCGCGCCCATCTTCGGAAAGCTGATCAGTCGATTGGCCTCGCCGACGCGCGCGTCCAAGGCGATTCCTTTCGGTCCCGCGGCCATCCGCCCGATGTCGGCTTCTCCGTGGGCGGCGAGCGACGCCTTGTCGCTAACGGCGGCGAGGGTGAAATCATGCAGACGATCCGCCGTTCGTCGGCCAGAAATATCGAATCGAATATCGAGCCCGACGATGTCGCGGTAGCGCGCCAACAGGCTCGAGGCGGCGAGGAGAAGGTGGCCCTTCGCCTCCCCGCCGGCTGGATTCCACGCGCCGCGCACCTCCAACGGGACGGTCTGGCCAACCCGGGTGTCGATGAATACCTGGCCTTGGCGCATAGAACCGACAGCTCGCGCGGTCATCAGAAAGGGCTGATCGGCGGCTAGCCCCAGCATGCCAGCCAGAGCGCCGCCCTGGGCCTCGCGGGCATCGGCGGTGATGCTGAAGGCCCTGTCGCGCTCGAAATCGACCTTGGCGTTCAGATGATCGCCCGCCCGCAGTCTGCTGGTGACCGCGACATTCGTCGTCACCGCGCCGCCTCGGTCGAGATCGAGATCGCCCTGAAGGTCGTAGTCACCTTGGCGCAACGCGAAGGCCGGCGTCATCTCCACCCGCGCTCGCACCTTGTCGATCGTCACCGACACCGGCAGCTGGCCGCCGCCGGGCTGGCCCCCCGTCAGCAAAGGCCGATGGAGCAGAGTCACGTCGTCGACGGTCAGCGCGGTGAGATGGACCCGCCGCTCCAATAGTTCCCCCGGGCGCCAGGTGAGATCGACGTTGCGCGCGTCCAGCCACATGCCGGATTTGTCGGTTAAGGTCAGCCGCGCGATGTGGGGCGCGACCCACGGATCACCGCTCAGACCCTGAACCTGGAGGCGGCCGAGCGACCCCAGATCAAGGGCGCTCACTTGCCCTTCCAACCATCGCAATCCAAGGCGCGTCGTCGGCCCATATCGCGCCAGGCCGGCGAGCGCCGCGATAAGCACGATTGCGCCCACGATCAACCACGGCCGGAAGGCGCGCCGAATTTGCTGTGGCGGGATAATTGGGGCCTGAGCCGCGCCATCGGATGGCTGCATCATCAGAAACTCTGCCCGATACTGATGTAGACCTGAATCGGCGAATCTCCGTGTCGCGGATTGAGGGGCGTGCCGATGTCCAGGCGCAGAGGCCCGAAGCCAAGGTCGTAGCGCACGCCGACCCCGGCGCCGACGCTGCCTTGATGGAAGTCCGGCGTTGGCGTCAGACCCACCGACCCGGCATCGACGAAGGCCGCCACACCCCACTGGCGATTGATCTTATGCCGCACCTCTATCGACGCCTCGGCCAGCGAAAGGCCGCCCTCTGGCGTATTGTCCAACAAACGCGGCCCCACGGCTTGATAGGCGAACCCGCGCACAGAACCGCCGCCGCCGGAGTAAAATCGCCGGTCGGCGGGAACGGCGGGAATGGCGCCAGCCAATATGGAGCCGATCTCGAAACGACCCGCGAGCACGGTGTTGTCGCCGCCCAGAACCGGCCAATAGCCGCTGACCTGCGCCAAGGTCTTGACGTAGGCGACTTGGCGATCACCGGTGACCCAGGTTGGTTCGGCGCGAAATTGCACACGCCAGCCACGGGTTGGATCGAGGGCGTCGTTGGACTTGTCCAGGCGGAGAGCCACCAGCGCGGTGGGGATGAAAAGTTTGAGTTTTTCGCCCACGGGCGTCGACTCGGGATTGACCGCGTCCTTCTCCGACAATGAGACGTAGTCGAGATACCCCCCCACGGTCACATAGCTGGTCTTGGTCCAATGCCGCTCGACGGCGATCCGAGCGCCGGCGCCGGCGTCATCATAGGCCGGCGTGCGCTCATTGAGACCATCGATGCCCGCTTTGAGGATCTGATCCGAGCGGCGCCAGTCGGGGAGATCGAGTTCGAAATCGAGCACTTGTTGAATATCGTAGAGGCGGGCGGTGAGGGTGCTGGTATCGGCCAACCCGAGCAGGTTGTAGTGGATCCACTTGCCATCGACGCCCGACCCCTCGATGGTCGAATAGGCGCCGAAGCTCGACCCGCCCATGGTCACCGAGGAATCGAAACCCGCGCCCGCGGTGGTCGAATAGGCGGCGCCCAACTCTAGGGTTCTCCTCGGTCGTTCCACAAGACTGACATTCACCGCGCGCGGACCCGCTAGCGCGGCATCGTAGGGCGCGAGTGTGGCCGAGGCTGACTCATAGACTCCGGTGTCCGTCAGACGGCGCTCCAACCTCGCTAGTTTGTCTGGGCTGTAGGTGGCGCCCGGCTTCCATGGCGCGAGTGAGCGCACCCAAGCGGCCTTGGTGTGACCCTTGTCGGCAATCCGCAACGCGCCGAGGCGGACTATTTCTCCGGAACGGATCTTAAAGGTTGGTCTTACCGTCCGATCGGCATGGTCGACGATTACTTCCCTGGGTTCGGCGAGCGCATCCGCATAGCCAAGTTCGGTGAGCGAAACGACCGCGCGGGCCTCGGCCGCCAGGATGTCGATGGCGCGACCTGGCGCGCCGACCTCAAGGGTCAGCGCCTTGTCGGCCGTGGCCTGGGCGTTCGACGAAGGCGTGGCGCCCTGCCACTCGATCGTCGGCGTCGCGAGCGCGAATCTCGGCCCCGGCGTCACGAGAACCCGCGCCTTGGGCGGATCGCCCTCGCTGACGTCGGGAGTCACTTGCGATTCGTAGTAGCCCTCGGAACGGAGGAGAGCCGTGGCTGTATCGGCGGCATCTCGCGCCCGGCGCCGCGCCTCAACCCGCGACTGCGGTGAAGCCTTCACATCGCCG
>DATCEL010000053.1:0-2597 GCA_036510115.1 Caulobacteraceae bacterium | reverse complement strand
CGCTGCCGGACGTCGAACTGCGGATCGTCCACGAGACGAGCGGCGAGGTCTTGCCAACGGCGACGGCCGGCCTCGTCGAGGTGCGCGGACCCAATGTGTTCGCCGGCTATTGGCGCAATCCCGAAAAGACCCGCGCGGCGTTCACGACCGACGGCTGGTTCAGGACCGGCGATCTCGGCACGATCGACGCGAGGGGCTATCTGCGGCTCATCGGCCGGGCCAGCGACCTGATCATAACCGGCGGCCTGAACGTCTATCCGGCCGAGGTCGAGGCGGCGATTGACGCGGCGCCGGGCGTCATCGAGAGCGCGGTCATCGGCCTGCCGCACGGCGATCTGGGCGAGGCGGTGACCGCCGTCGTCGTGAGATCGGACGAATCTCTGACCGAAGCGGCGGTGCTCGCGGCGCTCGCCGAGCGGCTGGCGCGTTTCAAACAGCCAAAGCGGGTGCTGTTCGCCCCGAACCTGCCACGCAACGCCATGGGCAAGGTGGTGAAGGCCGCGCTGCGCGAAACTCACGCCGGCCTCTATGGGCCCGCGGCGGCCGGTCCGTGACCGTTTCTTGAACGCGGCGCGCAACACGCCACATATCCCCTGAACCGGCCGCCATCCTGATGGCGTCTGGACCCCGAAACGAGAGAATCGGGCTTACATCGCAGGGCCGGGTCCGAACGGGCGCCGGCCGGGAGCCTCAAGTTATGTCCGAACTGAACATCCTGCCCGTACTGCCACTGCGCGACATTGTCGTCTTCCCGCACATGGTCGTGCCCTTGTTCGTGGGCCGTGAGCGATCGGTGCGCGCGCTTGAAGAGGTGATGAAAAGCGACAAACAGATCCTTCTGGTGACCCAGAAGGATCGCGACCAGGACGATCCCGGGCCCGATGATATCTTCGAGGTGGGCGTTGTGGCCACGGTGCTGCAACTTCTGAAGCTGCCTGACGGAACCGTGAAGGTTCTGGTCGAAGGCAAAGCGAGAGCCGGCGTCAAACGCTACACCAGTCGCGAAGAATTCTACGAGGCTGAAGTCGGCCAGATCGCGGAGGAAGGCGGAGTCCCCGAGGAAGCCGAGGCGCTGTCGCGGGCCGTGGTCGATCAGTTCGAATCCTATGTGAAGCTGAACAAGAAGGTGCCACCGGAAGCCCTGGCGGCCATTCCGCAAATCACCGAGCCCGGCCGGCTGGCGGACAACGTCGCCGCCCATCTGGCGGTGAAAATCGCCGATCGTCAGCAGCTCCTGGAAATCGCCGACGTCGGCAAGCGCCTGGAAAAGGTGTTTGCCCTCATGGAGGGCGAAATCAGCGTCCTTCAGGTCGAAAAGAAGATCCGCAACCGCGTCAAGCGGCAGATGGAGAAGACCCAGCGCGAATATTATTTGAACGAGCAGATGAAGGCGATCCAGCGCGAGCTGGGTGAACAGGACGACGCGCGCGACGAGCTGATCGAGCTCGAAAAGCGGATCAAAAAGACCAAGCTTTCCAAGGAAGCGCGCACGAAGGCCGAGAGCGAACTCAAGAAGCTGCGCAACATGAGTCCGATGTCGGCCGAGTCCACGGTGGTGCGGAACTATCTGGATTGGCTGCTGTCAATCCCGTGGGGTTCATCCAAGATCAAGCCGATCGATCTGGCCCGGGCCGAGCAGATCCTCGAGGAAGACCACTACGGCCTTGAGAAGGTGAAGGAGCGCATCCTCGAGTACCTCGCCGTGCAGGCCCGCACCGGCGCGCTTAAGGGTCCGATCCTGTGCCTGGTAGGTCCGCCCGGCGTCGGCAAGACCTCGCTCGGGCGGTCAATCGCCAAGGCGACAGGGCGCGAATTCGTGCGCCTCAGCCTGGGTGGCGTGCGTGACGAAGCCGAGATCCGCGGCCACCGGCGCACCTACATCGGCTCCATGCCCGGCAAGATCATCCAGTCGATGAAGAAGGCCAAGACGACCAACACCTTCTTCCTGCTGGACGAGATCGAGAAGATGGGCGCCGATTGGCGCGGCGACCCGACGAGCGCGCTCCTCGAAGTGCTCGATCCGGAGCAGAACTCGACCTTCAACGACCACTACCTGGAGGTGGACTACGATCTCTCCAAGGTGATGTTCGTCACCACGGCCAACTCGTTGAACATGCCTCAGCCGCTGATGGACCGCATGGAGATCATCCGCATCCCCGGCTACACCGAGGACGAGAAGGTCGAGATCGCCCGGCGCCACCTGCTGCCGAAACTGGCCAAGGACCACGGCCTGAAGGACGGTGAATGGACGGTGCCAGACGCCGCCATCCGCGACCTCATCCGCTACTACACCCGCGAGGCCGGGGTCCGCGCGCTGGAGCGGGAGATGGGCAACCTCGCCCGCAAGGCGGTGCGCGACATGGCCAAGGAGCAGTTGATCGCCGTCACCATCGACGACGAACGCCTGGCCAGATACGCCGGAGTGCGCAAATTCCACTACGGCGCCACCGACGAGGAGGATCAGGTGGGCATCGTCACGGGCCTGGCCTGGACCGAGTTCGGCGGCGACATTCTGACCATCGAGGCGCTGAAGATGAGCGGCAAGGGGCGGATGTCGATCACCGGCAATCTGAAGGAGGTGATGAAGGAGTCGATCT
>DATCEL010000052.1:0-2173 GCA_036510115.1 Caulobacteraceae bacterium | reverse complement strand
GCGCGACCTTGCGCACGGCCGCCAGTTCTCGTGGGGCCGTCGCGCCCACGACCAGCATCACATTGCCCTGCGTGCTCCAAACCTCCTGCGCCCGCCGGGCGACAGCCAGGAAGAGCGGCTCGCCGCCAGCGTCCGCTGTCTGGAAGCGGTCGGCGTCGGGATTGCTTGTGCGACACAGCACTACCGCCGCGCGGTCGGCGCGGCCCAGAAACGGCACGATGGTGTCATCGCCCATGTAAGGATTCACGGTGACGGCGTCGGCGTCGTAGCGCTCGAAGGCCTCGCGCGCGTACATTTCCGCTGTTGAGCCGATATCGCCGCGCTTGGCGTCAAGGATCACCACAGCATGCGGCGCCCGTTCGCGGATATGGGCGATGGTTCGCGCCAGATCGTCTTCGGCGCCGACCGCGGCGTGGTGGGCGAATTGAGGTTTGAAGGCGGCGGCCCGGCCGCCCACGAGATCGACGATGTGGCGGTTGAAGGCCAGGACCGGCCGCTCCGCTTTCGCGAATTCGCTCGGCATGCGCCCGATGATCGGATCCAGCCCCACGCAAAGCGACGTTTCAGACGTCCTCCATGCCCGCGCGAGTTTCGAGCGAAAGTCCAAGCGGCCTCCTTGGCGCGCCTCATAGGCCGGGGAACGTCGGGCTTCAAGGCGCATTGGCCAAGGTAGTGTGCTTGACAAGTGAGGCCCCGGGGCAGGCATCTGCCTGTTCGGCTCTTGGGCGAGCGACGGAGATTGGCATGGATTGGGCGAGGATCATGGTCGCTCTTTCGGGTGGAGAGGCGGACGGGTGCCTGGCCACCGCGGCCGCGACGCTGGCAAAACCCTTTGGCGCGGAACTCGCCTGCGTCCATGCCCCCGCCGACGTCGCCGATCTGATCCCCTGGATGGGTGACGGATTCATGGGCGGCGTCCAGGCGACCGCCGTGGAAAGCATTCGCCTGGCGGCGCAGGAGGGCGAGGCGTCGGCCCGGGCGGCCTTCGAAGCCTGCGACTATGGTCACAAGACATTCGTTTCCCTGAAATCGCCGGTGTGGTCTGGCCTCGCCAAAGAGGGGAGACTCTCGGACGTCCTGGTGTTCGACGACGCCGCCGCCCGAGGAAAAGGGTCGTTGGCCGAAGCCTTCCAACAGATCGTCGCCAACGAACAGCGGCCGACGGTGGTGGCCAGGGCCGGACTCAAGGTGGGCGGGATCGTCGCGGTGGCGTGGGACGGCGGCAAGGAGGCCAGTCGCGCCATGCGCACGGCCCTGCCATTGCTGCAGAAGGCCGCCAAAGTCATTGTCCTGAGCGCGCCCACCTCGTCGTCGCGCAAGTGCGATCCGCCGCGCCTTCAGGCGTTCCTTTCCGCCCGCAATGTCTCAAGCGAGGTCGAAGTCCTGTCGGTCGGCGGCGAGGCCGCGCCCGCCCTGATCGCCGCGGCCAAGGCGGCGTCGGCCGACATCCTTGTGGCCGGCGCTTACGGCCATCCGCGGCTGAGGGAGTTCATCTTCGGCGGCGCGACGCGCACATTCCTCAACGCCGACAGTCCCTCGCTCTTTCTATCTCATTGATCTCGGGAGCCGCCCTTGTCCCTGTTTCGAATTGTCATGCGCCTGGCGCGCAACCCCGGAACCGAATTCGCCGGGGGCGACGACAGGCGGGGCTATTCAATGGTCGCGCCGCTGACACCCGACGCCCGCCTCGACCCGACCGCCTACGCCGGGGCCAAGGATGACTGCGCCGTCCGGCGGTTCGCCCCGGACGAAGACCCGGCCGATGGCCATCTCGCGCGGCGCGGTTCGCATTGGTTCTTCGACTACGGCGAAGCCGACGATCTCGAAGACGAACCGGTTTACCGCCTGGGCGAGCACCGCTTCGCCGTCGGGGAGTATGTCACCGTCACCGACGACGAGGGCCGACCGTTGACCTACAAGGTGGTGGACGTTTCCCCGGTCTGAGCTTCGCCCGCGCGGTTTGCTCTAGTCGCCGGCGTTGACGCGCAGCAGTTCGTGCATGTCACCGGTGAGGCGGTCGTGATCGTCCGACTTGGCGAGCATGGAGACGACAACCAGCGGGCCCGCCTTAGGTCCGCGCGCGCTGTAGGCGGCCACCTTGAAGCCATGAGGTCCAGGTGTGTCGGAGGCGAGTATGAAGTCGCGGCGCACACTGTCGCGACTCTCGTCCACC
>DATCEL010000051.1:0-2024 GCA_036510115.1 Caulobacteraceae bacterium | reverse complement strand
TGCAGGACCGCGCGATTGACGCTGTAGCGGAAGGCCCCAAGCAAGGCGCGTTCATCGGCCGTCGGATCGTCCAACAGGGCCAGGCCCTCGTCGGCATGGGTGGCGATGACCACATGATCGTATCGCGTCTCTATGCCACTCTCATCGCGCACCAGGACGCCGCGCGGCGTGCGCCGGACGCCGGCGACGGGCGTGGCCGGACGGATTCGGTCGGCGTAGGCGGCGGTGAGCCGCTCGACATAGGCCCGGCTTCCGCCGCTGACCGTGCGCCACAGCGGCCGGCCGATAATTTTCAGCAGGCCGTGGTTTTCGCAGAAGCGGATAAAGGCCGTGGCCGGATAGTCGCGGATGTCCTCGACCGTGGCCGACCATATCGCCGCCGCCTGCGGCAGCAGGTGATCGTCCTGGAAGGCGGCCCCATAGCCCTCCGCGTCGAGATAGTCGCCGAGGCTGGTCATGCCGCCGTGCAGGGCGCAGGCGTGCAGCGGCGCCTCGCGATAGAAGCGCACCAGGTCGGACAACATCGACCAGAACCGCGGCCGGACCAGATTGCGCCACTGGGCGAAGAGTTGCGGCAAGCTGTCGCCGCCATATTCCACCCGCCCCCCATCCAGGCTGACGCTGAAGCCCATGTTGGAGGTTTCCGTGCGCACACCCAGATGGTCGAACAGGGCCACCAGATTGGGGTAGTTGGCCTCGTTGTAGACGATGAAGCCCATGTCGACCGGAAGCGGCCCGTGAGGCCCCGGCGCCTCCACCGTGTGGCTGTGTCCACCCAGCCGCGGTTCGGCTTCGTAGAGCGTGACGCGGTGGCGTTGGCTCAGGAGCCACGCCGCCGACATGCCAGAGATGCCGGCTCCGATGACGGCGATGTTGAGCGGCGGCGTCTCGGCTTCGACCATTCGTCCCTCGGATCGACCCTGCCGTCGACTCTTCGGAGGGCTCTACGCGCGCCAACCGCCGGCGGATCACTTCGCGTCACGGCCCAGCGTTCGCAGCGGCGCCTTCCGGGAGCTCGGTGCGTTATGGCGTCGCGGTGATCCAATCACGCGCCAATAGCGTAGAGGACTGGATGAATGCGCTCGCCGTGCACTCCACCTTCCCGATCTTCGCCGCCGGGGGGCGTCCGGGCGGTCGGCCGTGGGCGTTTGTCATGAGCGAGGCCGCGCCATCCAACATGTCGGCGCTGATCCGGGCCATCGCCGAGCGCGGCGACCGCGAAGCCTTCGCCGGCCTGTTCAATCATTTCGCGCCCAGGGTGAAATCCTATCTGATGCGGATGGGAACCGCGCCCGAGGCGGCCGAGGAACTGGCCCAGGAGACCTTGCTATCGGTCTGGCGCCGCGCCGGGGCTTTCGATCCGAGCCGCGCCGCGGCCTCGACCTGGGTTTTCGCCATCGCCCGCAATCTGCGCATCGATCTGGCGCGGCGCGAGCGTCGCCCGTTGCCCGGCGAGCAGGTGGCGCCGGAAGAGACGCCACGTCCAGACGCCGGCCTCGAGGCGTTTCAGGATGAGCGCCGCGTGGCCATGGCCATGGCCGCCCTCCCTGCCGAACAGGCGCGGGTGGTGCGGCTGGCGTTCTTTTCCGATAAGCCGCATTCGGAGATCGCCGACGACCTGTGTCTGCCGCTCGGCACGGTCAAATCGCGCATTCGCCTGGCCATGGCCAAGCTGCGCATCCTGCTGGAGGAGGCGCGATGAGCCGCCCGAGCCATCATCCCGCTCACGACCGGCTCATTGAGCACGCCGCCGGCCGCCTAGGTCCCGGCCACGATCTGGTCATCGCCGCCCACGTCGCCGCCTGCGAAATCTGCCAGGCGGAGGTCCGCCGATGCGAGGCCATCGGCGGCGCCATGCTCGAAGAACTCGCTCCCGCGGAGATGGCGAAGGACGCTCTCGCCCGCGGTCTGGCCCGGATCGAACGTCCCGCGCCCGACCTGCCTGTTGCCGAGCGGTCGACACCGCCGGAGTGGATCGGCTTCTCCTCGCCGGTGGTGGAAGCGGCCTGGCGTCGCCGCCGATG
>DATCEL010000050.1:0-2123 GCA_036510115.1 Caulobacteraceae bacterium | reverse complement strand
CTCGGGCGGCGGCGCGGGCGGCGCCCCCGGAGGACCGGGCCCCGCGGGGCCCTCAGGAGGGCCCGGCAGTCCTGGCGCGCCGGCTCAGGCAAGCGAGCCAGCGCCGGCCGTCCTCTCCGAGGGCCGGGGCTTTGCTTCGCGCTCGTCCGGCTCCGCGTCGTCTTCCGCGAGCAACGATGAAACCGCGCAGGCCGCCCCTTCGGCCAACCCCGCCCCTCAGCCGACGCCCGCCCAGACGGTGGCGCGCGCTCAGGCTCGGCAAGGGGGAGGGTTCGCATGGGCGACCCGCAGCGCCGCCGCCGCGGCCCTGGCGGGCGGCGAAGGCCAGAGCCCGGGCATGCCGGCCGCGACCCCCGCGCCGGCCGAGGAGCCCGAGGCATGAACTCCAGAAAGTTGAGCCCCGATGTCTAACGCCTTCAGACGAGCCGATGACCGCTACGGTGACTCCGCCCCGTCCGGAAGCCCCTATCAGCGCGCGGCGCAGGAGTGGGACAACCGCATCGGTTCGGCCGTCGTCCAGGCGAAGAACTGGCGCATGGCCGCTTTCGGCGCGCTGGGCCTGGCGGCCCTGTCGCTCGGCGGGTTCATCTACCAGTCCAGCAACACCCACGTCGCAACCTATGTGGTGCCGGTCGACAAATACGGCCGTCCGGGGCGCATCGAGCTGGCGGACCGGTCCTACACGCCGTCCACCGCCGAGACCGGCTACTTCCTGGCCGACTGGGTGAACCTCACGCGCTCCAAGAGCATCGATCCCATCGTCATCCGCGACAACTGGACGGGCGCCTACCGCTTCGTCGCCGGGCCGGCGATCGGCGAGCTCAGCGAATACGCCAAGGCTCACGATCCCTTCGCCAACGTCGGAAGCCAGGCCGTCAACGTCGAGATCGTCTCGGTCCTCGCCCGCAGCCCCAGCACCTACCAGGTGCAATGGCGCGAAACGACCTACGACCAGGGCGCCTCGAGCGCGACCGAGAACTGGACGGGCCTCTTCACCGTCAAGCTCACCCCGCCCAAGAACGAGGCGGAGCTCAGGGCCAACCCGCTGGGCATCTTCATCACATCATTCCAGTGGAGCCGGGAGCTTTAGCCTCATGCGTAAGGGATTCCTCCAGACCTGGGGCCCCGGCCTCGCCGTACTCCTCGCCCTGGCGGACGCCGGCTTCGCGGCCTCGGCGCCAACGGCGGTCGACCCGACCAAGGCGGTCGTGGCGCCTGAAGCGCCGCCCAAACCGATCCATGTGGTCCACCATCGGCGCCGGCCGGCGCATCGACGCGTGGTCGCCCGGTCCGGACCGCTTCGAACCGTGCAGGCGGCCAACAGCGCCTCGCGGTCGGGGCCTATCTCAAGCGCCTACATCAATTCGGCGCTCTACTACGACTTCGAACCCGGGCGGCTCTACACCGTCAATACGAGCCCTCGGTTCCTCACCGCCATCACGCTTCGGCCAGGGGAGAGGCTGATCTCCAAGGCCGCCGGCGACACGGTGCGCTGGGTGCTTGGCGAGACGGTCCAGGGGACCGGCGACACCCAGCAGGTGATCGTGTTCGTCAAGCCCGTCCGCGGGGACCTCAGGACCAACATCATCCTGACCACGGACCAGCGGACCTATCTGCTGGATGCTGTCAGCCATGACGGCGACACCTACACCAGCGTCATCGCCTGGAACTATCCGCAGGAGCAGATGCGCGAGGCCGAGGCGGCCCACGCCGCGGCCACCCAATCGGTCGTCTCCGAGACCACGGTCGATCACCTGAACTTTGGCTACAGCGTCAAGGCCCTGAACACCCGCCACCCGCCGCGCTGGCAGCCGCTGCGCGTCTTCGACGACGGCCTGAAGACCTACATCCAGTTCCCGCCGGACCTCGCCTCGACCGACGCCCCGCCCCTCTTCCTCATCGGTCCGAAGGACCAGGCGCAGCTGGTCAACTACCGCCTCGTCGGCGGCTACTACATCGTCGATCGGCTGATCGACGTGGCCGAGCTGCGTCTTGGGGAAAACCCACAGATGGTGGTGAGGATCACCCGCACCGGGCGGGCCGGCTGATCGATGACCCATCCCTCGCCAGATCCGTTCTTTGAAGCGGCCGACGCCGGGCAGCGTCCGGAGAGGAAGGCCGCG
>DATCEL010000049.1:0-2770 GCA_036510115.1 Caulobacteraceae bacterium | reverse complement strand
CTCAATCGTGTCTCGGCCGAAGTCATTCTGCCGCTGTTCCGGGCCGAGCATGGATTGGAGGACAAGGGAAAGGCCGGCGCCTTCGACCCGGTGACCGCGGCCGATCGCGGGGCCGAGGCGGCGATCCGATCTCTGATCGCGGCGCGCCATCCCGATCACGGCGTGATCGGCGAGGAATATGGCGATGACCGGCCGGGCGCCGACTTCGTCTGGGTGCTTGACCCCATCGACGGCACCCGGGCGTTCATTTCCGGCTTGCCGGTGTGGACGACGCTCATCGGCCTGCGCCACCAAGGCGCGCCGGTGCTGGGCTCGATCGGCCAGCCATTCATCGGAGAGATCTTCATCGGCTCGGCGGCCGGCTCACGACTGGTGAGCCCGCAAGGCGAGCGACCGCTCAAGACTCGCCGAGGGGTTTCGCTCGCCGCCGCACTCATCGCCACCACCGATCCGGAAGCCTGTTTCGACGCCGCCGAAACCGCCGCCTGGCGCGCCCTGCGCCGGGCCTCTCGTCTGGCGCGGTTCGGTTGCGACGCCTACGCCTACGCCATGGTGGCGGCGGGGTCGCTGGATCTGGTCGTCGAGTCGGGCCTCAAATGCTGGGATATCGAGGCCGCGATACCGGTGATCGAGGGGGCCGGCGGCCTGGTGCGCGATTGGTCTGGCAGGCCCGTTGGGCGAGATGGCGGCCGGGTGATCATCGCCGGCGACGAAGCCTTGCTCGCCGAAGCGCTCGTTCCCTTGGCGTCGGCCGCCAGGACAGGAACCTAAGGCTGACGCGGCGCGTTGCGGGGCCGGGCCGGGGCGCCGTGAAGGATCAAGACCAATGGACGAAAATCGCATCGAGGGCGCGGCCAGAGAGAGGGTCGGGCGCGCGCAAGCGAGCTTCGGCGACGCCATGGACGATCCCGAGTCTCAGGTCCGCGGGCGGATCAACCAAGCCATGGGCCGGGCTCAGAACGTCTACGGCCAGGCCGCCGACCGCGCGCGCACGGCCAACGATTGGGTTTCGGAAAATCCCTGGCCGGCGGCGGGTATCGGGCTCGCGGCGGGACTGTTGATCGGCCTCATCCTCGCCAGCTGAGGTAGGAACCATCCGGTACTCCCCCGTTTCTTGGGGGGAGATCAGTGCAGGAAGAGTTCGGCGGCGGCCTCAACGATGGCGTCGGCGTCGAGCCGGTAGGTCCGGTAGAGATCGGGCAGATCGCCGGTCTGGCCAAAGCGATCAACCCCGAGGGGGCTGACCCGCATGCCGCGCACGCCGCCCAGCCAGGAGAGCGCTGAGGGCGAGCCGTCGATGACGGTCACCAGGCCCGCATCCGGCGACAAGGCGTCCAGAAGGGTCTCAACATGGCTTTTCTTCCCCGGTCCGTCACGCCAGCGTTCGGCCTGACGCGCGCTCCAGCCGCGATGTAGAAGATCCGGTGAGGTGACAGCGAGCAGGCCGAGACCCGGAACGTCATCGGCGAGTTGCTCCCAGGCGGCGAGCGCCTCGGGCGCCAGCGCGCCCGCATAGACGATGGCCGCTTCGGCGCCGGCGGCGGGGGCCTTCAACCAATAGCCGCCGTTCAAGGCGCCGGCCTCCCAGTCTTCGCCGGCGCGATCCACCTGATCGATGAGGCGGGTGGTGAGGCGAACATAGACCGACCCGCCCTCCTCCGCCTGCAGGTGTTCGAACGACCAGCGCATGATGGCGGCCAGTTCGTCGGCGAAGGCGGGCTCGAAATAGGTCAGACCCGGCTGGCCCATGCCGATCAGCGGCTCATTGATCGACTGGTGCGCGCCCCCTTCGGGGCCGAGGGTCACCCCCGACGGCGTCGCCACCAGCAGGAAGCGGGCGTCCTGGTAGCAGCCATAGTTGAGCGCATCCAAGCCGCGGGCGATGAACGGGTCATAGACCGTGCCGATCGGGATCAGGCGCGCGCCGAACAGCGGTCCCGCCAGGCCCAATGCCGCCAGCAACAGAAAGAGGTTGTTCTCCGCGATGCCGAGCTCGATGTGCTGTCCGGCGCCGTGGCCCGCCCAGCGCTGGGCCGACGGGATCTTGGCGGCGCGGAACACATCCTTCAGCTCGCCGCGTCGGAAAAGACCGCGCTGATTGACCCAGCCGCCGAGGTTGGTCGAGACAGTGACGTCCGGCGAGGTGGTGACGATGCGATCGGCGAGCGGCTCCGCCGACTTGGCCAGATCGAGCAGAATTCGCCCGAAAGCCGTCTGCGTCGATTGTTCGCCGCCGGGAGACGCCGCCAGTCGCTCCGGGACCGGGACGCTCGCCGCCGCGGGGCGTTTGGCCGTGACAGCCAGGGGCGAGCCCTCGACAAAGGCCCGCAGGCTCGTCGCCGCGTTGTCGCCCAGGCCGCCGTAGGGCGCCCACTCCTCCCCGGCCGCAATTCCCAGCGAGGTCCGCAAGGTCTCGATCTGGCCGGGGTTCATCAGGCCGGAGTGGTTGTCCTTGTGACCGGCGAAGGGCAGGCCAAAGCCCTTGACCGTATAGGCGATGAACAGTGTCGGCTGATCGTCGTTGGCGGCGTCGAAGGCTTGGGCCAGGGATTCCACGCAGTGGCCGCCCAAGTTGGTCATCAGGCCTGCCAGGGCTTCGTCATCGTAGGCGGCGAGCAGCCGGATCGCGGCGGCGTCGGCGGCCAGGTCGCGCGTCAGGCGCTCTCGCCAGGCGCCGCCACCCTGATAAGTGAGGGCGGCGAACTCGGCGTTCGAACAGCCGTCGATCCACGCCTCGAGGGCCTTGCCGCCCGGCTTGGCGAAGGCCGCC
>DATCEL010000048.1:0-2227 GCA_036510115.1 Caulobacteraceae bacterium | reverse complement strand
CGCCGCCGCGGACATTGAACAGCCAGGCGATCGAAGCCGGCGCTGTGATCACCGCCGCCGCCGCGCCTTGATCAACCAACGCTTTGCCGATCCGCGCGCGTTTCGAGGCGGAGTCTTCGCCGGCGTACTTCAGTGGATGAGGCGCGACCGGCGCCACGGGCTGAGCGGGTCGCTCGGCGCCCCAGGCCGCGTCCAACGGGTTGACGGCGACCGCTTCCAGTTTGGCGCCGGCTTTCTCCGTCGCTGTCTTCAGGCGCGCCAGGGAATCCGGGCTATGCAGGCGCGCATCGTAGCCGATCGTCCAACCGGGCCGGGCGGTTTCCGAAAGAAAGACGTCAACCCCGCCGTCGACCAGATCGCGGATTTCGAACAGCTTCTGATCGACTTGGTCACGCACCTGCAGGGTGTAGCGGCCATCGACGAAAATCGCCGCCGCCTCCTTGAGAATCACCGCCGCGCCCGCCGAACCGGTGAAGCCGGTGGCCCAGGCCAGGCGGTCGTTGGCCGCCGGCAGATATTCGTTTTGGTGCTCGTCCTCATGGGGAATGAGGAACCCGTCCAGACCCTGCTCGGCCATCGCTTTGCGGATCAACGGGGCGTGGCGGGACCCGAAGGAAGGGTCGGTGGTCTCGTCGAATGTCTGGCGCATGGCGTCGATTTAAGGCCATCGCGCCGCCAGGGCTAGCGGAGAGGCGACGAACCTCTCCGTGTCCCTAGCCGTCGACTATTGCTGAGGCTGACTTCCAGACGATCCACCGCCTTGATCTTGCGTCGAGGTATCGGCCGGCGCCGCCGGTTGCGGTGCCGGCGTTGACTGCATCCGCGCGCGATCGGCCGCGGCCTGGGTGGCCGCGCCCGCGCCTTGGGCGGCGCCCTGGGCCGCGGATTGAGCTTGAGCCGCCGCGCTCTGGGCGGCCTGGGTGGCCGCCTGGGTCTGAGCCTGCTGCGTCGCCGCCGCGATCGCCGCCTGACTGTTCGTCGTGTCAGCCGGGCGCGTGATGACATAGGTGACCGCGGCGATGAGCACGATGCCGACGAGACCGACGGCCCACCATGCGGCGCTGTTAGCCCGCACTTCCGTACGCTTCACTTCCGTGGTCGGACCGAGCGGATCGACCGTAGTACGAACCTCAGTGACGCTAGGCTGGTTTGGATCGTAGTCGCTCATCTGGATATCTCCTTGCGAAGCCTCGCCGCTGAAACGGCCCAGCTTGCTGGCGGTTCCCTGACCAAGGTCGATGCCTCCGGCGCGCGGCGATGCCCGCGCTTTCCCGTCCACTCCGAATGCGCCATGGTGGCCGCGAACGCCGCGAGAGCGTGAGGAGACTTGAATGACGACCGACATCGCTCCGCGCGACACGCGCACCGGGCAGATCTACCTGTATTTCGCGCCACTGACCCTGATGATCTATCTGGCCGCGCCGGTCGGCTATCTGCTCGATATCGTCACCTCCTATCTGCTCAAAAATCAATTGCACGCCACGGCGATCGATGTGTCGACGTTCCGTCTGGTGACGGCGATTCCCGTCTATCTTTCGTTTTTCTTCGGCCTCACCCGCGATGTGTGGAATCCCTTGGGCCGGCGCGACCGCGGCTATTTGCTCATCTTCGCCCCGATCGGCGCGCTGGTCTTCGTGTGGATGAGCTTCGCTCACCTCTCCTATCTCGGCCTGGTGATCGGCATGGTGCTGCTGATGATCACCTTCAACTTCATCGCCTCGGCCTACTTCGGCCTGATCGCCTTGGTGGGGCAGGAGAAGCTGATGAGCGGGCGGCTCAGCGCGCTCTGGAACATCCTGTCGTCGCTGCCCTATATCGTTGGCGGGGCCGCGTCCGGATGGGTCGCCGACCATCTGCAACCCAAATCGATCTTTATCCTGCTGGCCTTGATGACCATGGCGATCGCCCTGTTCGGCTTGTGGCGGCCCAAGGCGGTGTTCCAGGACGCCTATTCGTCGCCTCAGGCCCGGGGCGCCAATTTGATCGCCGACGTCAAACGCCTGTTCCGCCATCGGGCGATCTATCCGGCGATACTGATGATCTTCATGTTCCAGTTCGCGCCCGGGGCGAATACGCCCCTGCAGTATTATCTCTCCAACAGCCTGCATGCGTCGGACGAGATCTACGGCCTCTATCAGGCGATCTTCGCCGGCTCGTTCATTCCGATTTTCTTTCTCTACGGCTGGCTGTGCAAACGCGTCTCGCTGGAGAAGCTGCTCTGGTGGGG
>DATCEL010000047.1:0-3495 GCA_036510115.1 Caulobacteraceae bacterium | reverse complement strand
GACGCCTCGGGTGTGCGCGGCGCCGCGCGGCTTTGGGAGACGCCATGACTCTCGAGGTTCTTCGGGCAGACGCGCGCGAGGCGCGGCCGTGGAAAAACGGCGGCGGAGCGACTTGGGAAATCGCCACCCATCCTCCGGGCGCCGATCTGGCGAACTTCGACTGGCGCGTGAGCCTGGCGGTGGTCGAAACCGGCGGACCGTTCTCGACCTTTCCGGGCGTCGAGCGGTTGATGTTGGTGCTCGACGGCGAACTCGAACTGCGGATCACTGGCGGCGAACGGTTGATCCTCGATGAAGCCAGCGCCGCGGCGGAGTTTCCGGGCGACGCCGAGGTGGTCGCGGCGACGCCCGCGGCGCCGGTGGCCGATCTCAATCTGATGGTCCGGCGCGGGCGGTTCACCGGCGTGCTCGAGCGGCGGCGGATTTCAGGCCAGGCGGCGGTAATCTGCCAGGACGTGACCTTTATCCTCGCGCGCCAGGGCGGCCTAGGCGTGGCCCTTGGCGGCGAACGGCGGGAACTCGGCCCCGGCGACGCGCTCCGCGTCGATCACGCGCGCGGCGCTTTGTTGCGCCTGCGGCTGGCGACTCCGGACGAGGTGGTCATCGCCCACGTGAACGCGGCGCGGTAGCCAGTCAGCCATGAAGTGCGCCGCGCGAGGAGGCCTCATAGCCACCCCGCTTCGCGCAGGATCGGAGCCTGGGTGCGGCTGACGGGAGCGACGATGCCGCCGACAAGGCGCGCCTCGCCTGCGCCGCGCCGCCAATGCACGCTCTCGATCGCGTCGGCCGCAACCCACCACGAGCGATGTGTGCGATAACCGTGCGCGCCGGCGAGCTCGTCCAAAGCTTCGGCGAAGCGGGCGGTGATCAGTTCGTCGCCGGCGTCGGTGTGCACGCGCAGGTAGTGATCCTCGGCCTCGATCGCGATCAGGCGGGCGGTTCGGCGGCGGGCGGATAGACGCCGACGGAATGCCGCTTCCGCTTCAGGCAAGGGGGGCGCGATGATGATGCGCGTCTCAACGCGCGTGCGCGCCGGCCGCCAGGTCAGAGCCCGGAGCGCCATTACCAGGGCGCTGATCACCCACACCTGCCACAGCGATTCGGCGTAGGCGGCGACTCGCGCCGGCTGACCCACCATGACTTGGTTGATGAACACCACCAGAAGGCTCACGGCCGGCGTCATGGCCACGCTCGAGAAGAGTACGCGACGCCAGAAACCGCCGGCGCGAACGCCCAGGGTTTCGTCCAGCCCGATGCCGATCGCCCCGCCGCCGACGATGCAGGCCAGCCAATAGACATACCGGCGTGGCGCCGGGATGGTCGAGGTTCCGTATGGGCCGAGCGCGCCCATGAACAAGCCAATCACGACGAGGAACGCGGCCTCCGCCGCCCAGCGACGCCAGGCCGCCGCGCGCGCCGTCATTCGTCCATTTCCCGCCATGCCGATCCCATTCGCGAAGGATTGGCGCCGTTCGCGCAAGAGCGCCTAGCGCCTCCCGCCGCGCCCGGCAATCAAGGCGTCCAGGCAATTCGAGGCAAGACTCGTGACCGGTCGGTTGAACAAGGCATTGTGGGCGCCGGCGGCGCTTCTCAGCGTGGGCGTGGCCCTCGTCTCCTACCGCTATTTGCCGAGGATCGGCCCCCTAGCGCCGAACGTCATGGGCAATGCCTTCCGCGACCCATGGCTCGACCTGCATATCGTGGGCGCCGCGACCGCACTCCTGCTGGGGCCGTTCCAGCTCCTGCCGCGACTACGCGCACGCATCCCCGCCATCCATCGTCGGATGGGCCGTGTCTATGTGGTCGGCTGCCTGATCGGCGGCGTGGGCGGCCTGGTGATGGCCTTCGGCTCGACCGCCGGACCGATCGCCACCGCCGGCTTCGGCAGCCTTGCGGTGATCTGGATCTTCGTGAATGTTCAGGGCTGGCGCTCGGCCATGGCGCGGCGATTCCCCGAACACCGCGCATGGATGATCCGCTCCATCGCGCTGACGTTCGGCGCCGTCACCCTGCGTCTCTATCTTCCGATTGCCCCGCTTCTGGGCCTGTCGTTCATGGACGGCTATCGCGCCGTCTCGTTCCTGGCCTGGGTTCCAAACCTGATCCTCGCCGAACTCTATCTGCGCGGCGCGTTTCGGCTCCGTCCGGTTGAGGCTGTTCATTCATAATTATGAACGAAGCTTTGCTGTAAACTGCGGCCATGTTACGCTGTGATTGCGGTGGGCCGGACGCTTGTCGCACCAAGGGGAAAACGTCATGAAAACCATAGTGCTGGCAGCCCTGTTGCTGGGTGGCTCGGCCGTGGCCGCGCACGCCGAAAGCTTCACCTTCAAAGGCACGAGCACGTCGGCGAACGGGGTCGCCGCGGCCAGGCCGGACGGCAAGCTGATGACCGCCGGCTTCAGCAATGGCACTGGCCAGACGACCATGGCCTCGGGCAAGGTCCTCGCCACGACCAGCAGTTGCGCCGGATGGTCTTCGCAACCTGCCGACATCTTCGCCCAACATGGAATCTGCACCTTCAGCGACGCGACCGGCGCGGGAACGATCCTTTTCGGATGCAATCCGATCAAGGACCCGGCGGAAGCCGACTGTGTGGGTCGACTGGGCGGAACCGGCGGCGCCTATGCGGGCAGGACCGGTACGATCACCTGGCACGCGAAGAACTCGCCAGACGGCAAGACCGGCGCCGTCTGGGGTGAAGGTCACTGGGACGACTGACCGGATGTGAACGACCGCATGTGAGGGGGTGCCCGCTCCCTCACATGTGATGCGTGGTCAGCAACAGGCTCGTCTCGGTCGCCGAAATTCCCTCGATCAGGCGCACGCCATCAAGGGCGTCGGAAAACCCGGCCAGACTGTCGGTCTCCAGTTCGGCGATCATGTCCCAGCGGCCGTTGGTCATATGCACGGCGCGCACCTCGGGGAAACCGTGCAGGGCTTTGAGCACCGCACGTGAGCGCTCGCCCTCGACGGCGATGGCCATGACCGCGCGCACCCGTTCGATCTCGTCACGCACATGAATGGTGAAGCCGCCGATGACGCCGCTCTTGAGCATGCGGTCGATGCGGTTCTGCACCGTGCCGCGCGACACCTTCAACGCTTTGGCCAAGGCAGCCACGGGCGTCCGGGCGTTGACGCGCAGCAAGGTGATTAGCTTGCGGTCGGTCTCGTCCATATCAAATCCAGCATTTCGTCAGTCATTCCACGCATAATGGCAGATATTGGAGAGTTTGTAACGGCATTGCTTGCTGTTCGCTAACATCGAACGGCGCCAATTTCATCATGCCCGAGTTGAGTCGGCCGACGGAGAGACCATGCGCCCCACCTTTCTGATGACCGATCCGGAGCAATTCCAGGTCTCCTACAAGATCAACCCGTGGATGAAGCCGGGGGCGTGGAGCGCCGATCCGGACGCTTGCCGCCGCACCGCGCGCGCCGGCTGGGAGGCGCTCAAGGCGGCTCTGGAACGGGCCGGCGCCGACGTGCGGGGGA
>DATCEL010000046.1:0-2503 GCA_036510115.1 Caulobacteraceae bacterium | reverse complement strand
GCCGCACCGGGTGGGCCAGGGGCCCGGCGTCCTCGGGAAACTGCCGCGCGCGCAGCATGCGCACGTCCTGGATGCGCTTGACCGCGTGGCCGCGCTGATCGGCGGAAAACGCCTGGTCGCGGAAGACGGTAAGACCTTCCTTCAGGCAGAGCTGGAACCAGTCGCGGCAGGTGATCCGATCGCCCGTCCAGTTGTGGAAATATTCGTGCGCCACGACGGATTCGATGCGCTCGTAGTCGAGATCGGTGGCCGTGGCCGGATCGGCGAGCAGCAGGGCCGAGTTGAAGATGTTGAGGCCCTTGTTCTCCATGGCCCCGAAATTGAAGTCGCGGACGGCGACGATCATGAACAGGTCGAGGTCGTATTCGCGGCCAAACGCGGTTTCATCCCAGCGCATGGCGCGCTTCAGACTGTCCATGGCGTAGGCCGCGCGCTCGGTGAGGCCCGGATCGACATAGATGCGAAGCGCGACCTCGCGTCCGCTCATGGTGGTGAAGGAATCCTCCAGCACATCGAGCCGGCCGGCCACCAGGGCGAAAAGATAGCAGGGCTTGGGGAAGGGATCGGTCCACACCGCGAAATGGCGATCGCCCGGCAAGTCGCCGGCCTCGACGAGGTTGCCGTTGGACAGCAGATGCTCGAACGACCGCGAGGCTTCGATGCGCACGGTGAAGCGGGCGAGCACATCGGGCCGGTCGGCGAACCAGGTGATCTTGCGAAAGCCCTCGGCTTCGCACTGGGTGAAAAAGCGGCCGACCGAGACATAGAGGCCTTCGAGGAAGGTGTTGCCCGCGGGGTCGATCTCGACCTCGGTCTCGAGAGTGAAGGCGGCCGGGGGGTTGGCCACGGTCAACCACTCATCGTCAATGGCGTGTTCGGCGGCCGTGAGCGCCCGCCCGTCGATAGCCACGGAGACCGGCTTCAGCCGCTCGCCGTTGAGCCGCAGAGGCCGCGCGTGGTCGCCGTTGCGGCGAATGGCGAGACGCGCCTTCACCCGCGTCGATTGCGGCTCGAGGTTGAAGTCGAGCTTGACCTCGTCGATCAGGAAATCGGGCGGGGTATAGTCTTCGAGGCGGGTCGGCTGGGGTGTGTCTGTGCGCATGGCGAGGGTGTTTAGCCTCACGCGCAGGCAGTTTCCATGGCGGGCTGGGAAAATCGAGGCGCGAAATCCGACGCCATTCGCGCGAGGCAATCTTGACTCTTTTGCGCCATAATCTAGAGTGCGCGGATCGGGGACGCGCCACGACAAGCGACGGAGACCTGGAATGAAAATCTGGCATCTGATGATTGGAACGGCCGCCGCCTTGAGTCTCGGCGCCGCCGCCAACGCCACGACCACGGTCACGGTCGACGCCATCACGCCCATCGGAAGCTGGCTGGACACCGGCTTGAACCTCAACGCCGGCACGACCTATGATTTCAGCGTCAACAATCCCGCCACCATTTGGAGCGCCGGGTCCAACATCCCGTATTCGCGCGACTCCACCGCCAACGGCATCGATCCGGTCGCCAGCGGCTATGGCACTTTGACCATGGACGGTTTCACGGCCAATTTCGGCGCCTTGGTTGGCGAGGTCGGACCCACGCCAGGCGGTGGGGCGGGCGACACCTTCTTCCTGATCGGAACCGGCCCGATCAGCATGACCGGCCTCTCGGGCGAGCTTTATGTCGGTTACTGGGACTCCAACTACAGCGACAACTCCGGCACGCAGTCGCTGTCGATCTCGGTTCCCGAACCGGCGAGCTGGGCCCTGATCCTGGCCGGCTTCGCTGGTCTCGGCGCGGCTCTGCGGTCGACGCGGCGCAAGGCCTACTCCTGAGCCCTCGCTAGAGTCCGGCTTACCCTCGGGATCCTGACGAGATTCCGCGCCCTCGGCTCACCGTCGCTCCGGGTTCGACCCTAGCTTGACGCATCGTCAGGCTTTCCGTTTGCGGAAACCTCGGTATCGTGAATCCGGATCACGGCCGCGGATGGAAGCAAAATGGATTTCGACTACTCGGACGATCAGAAATTCCTCAAGACCGAGGCGCGCCGGTTCCTCGATAGCCGATGCGGCGTCAGCGTGGTGCGCGGGGTGTTGAACGACCCGGCGCGGTCCTATGACGAGGGCCTGTGGAAGGCGGTCGCCGAGCAAGGCTGGCTGGGCGCGGCGATCCCCGAAGCCGATGGCGGCCTCGGCCTGGGCCATATCGAGCTGGCGGCGATCGCCGAGGAGCTTGGCCGCGCCCTGGCCCCGATCCCGTTCGCCTCCACCGTCTATTTCCTGGCCGAGGCGATCATGCTGGCCGGATCGGCGGCGCAGAAATCGGCGTGGCTGCCGAAGATCGCCGCCGGCGAGGTCATCGGCTGTTTCGCCACCGTCGAGCGTGCGGGCGCGCTTACCGAGGCGCAAGTTCAGGCCCGCGTCGAAGGCGGCAAGCTTACCGGGGTGAAGATCCCTGTGACCGATGGCGACATCGCCGACCTGGCCGTGGTCCTGGCCAGGGAGGGACCCCGCACCAG
>DATCEL010000045.1:0-7246 GCA_036510115.1 Caulobacteraceae bacterium | reverse complement strand
ATTCGGACCTCGTCTCCAAGACGGTGCGTAACGTCACTCACAGTGGCGCGATCGGCCGGGTGAAGATCGTGCTGCGCGTGGATAACAGAGCCGATCCGAATGCGGTGCGCGAGCTGATCCTCACCCGCCTCAACGGTCACGTCGATGTACTCTCCGAGCCGCCGCCGGCGGTCTATCTGACCGACGCGCGCGACGGGGCTCTCGAGTTCACCGCGTTCGGCTTTGTAGCCTCCGCCCGCTACGCCTTTCGGGTGAAGAGCGAATTGTTGTTTCAGATCGCGCCCGATCTGAAGGCGAGTGGCGTGGCTTTGGCCAGCTCGGCGACCGTGGTCAATGTCGGCCTTTCCGACCGCCCTATTGAGCCCACGGCCGATGCGAAGCCAGCTTGACTAGGCACGAGCTGCTGTCGGGTCTAAACCGTCAAAACGAGGGGTTCTCACAGAGATGGGGTTCGATATGCGCACGGTTGCTGCTTTCGCCGTCGTTTCCGCCTTGTTCGCCGCCACTCCCGCCATGGCGCAGGTCGTTAACTTCACCGCCAAGCTAAACGGCGCCGCGGAAACGCCTCCCAACGATAGCAAGGGCACGGGCGAAGCCCACGTCACCCTCGATACCGTCAACCGCAAGGTGAGCTGGACGGTGACCTATGCCGGCCTCACCGGCCCGGCCACCGCGGCTCACTTCCACGGGCCGGCCGCCGAGGGCTCGGCCGCGCCGGTCGCCGTGCCGCTAACGTCGCCGCTGGCCAGCCCGGTCAAGGGCTCGGCGACGATCAGCGACGTGCAGGTTGGCAATCTGCGCGCCGGAATGTGGTACGTGAACGTCCACACGGCCGCCCATCCGGCGGGCGAGATTCGCGGACAGCTTTCGGAAATCCACTGAACTGGGTTTGCCGCGGCCGACGGCCAAAGCTTAATCTTAAATTCAAGGTTCAGGGCGCACGTTCACGACTTCATGCCACCTAGGAAGACGCGTGACCGTGCCTTACGACGCCCTCCACATCGCCACCAAATGGCCGAGCGCGGCCACGCCGATGGCGAAAAAGGCGAGCATCAGCAGCCGCCAGGGCGCAAGCCGCGGCGGCTCTAGGGGTCGCGCCGGGCGCGCGCCCAGCCATCCGCAGACCACGGTCGCAAGGATCGCAGATCCGGCGAGAACGAGACTGGCGGTAAGGCTCACGAGGGCTTCAGTTTCTCGAACCCACAGCCGCGCGTTCGCGCATCAATGTTCATCCCTCTTCCCCCAACAGGAGCTGTGAGTCGCAATGGCCGTAGCGCAGCAATCTAAACCTAAATGGGTTGATCCCGATTCGATGTGGGACGACGATGACGAACCGAAAGTCGTCGAAATGCGACCGGAGATGAACATCGATCGCTTCCACAATCACGAGGACATGTCCTCCGAGGCGATGGCCAAGGCCATCAGCGATCTGCAAGCCACTGTCGTAGCGCTCGATGGCCGGCTTTCGGGCATCGAGGGGAGCGCCGCCGGCGGCGCCCACGCCGCCAAGGATCTTGGCGTCAGCATGGTCAAGATGGGTGATGCGCTCTCCAAGCGAATGAAGCTGCTTGAGGACAGCGCCGCTGCCGCCGCCGAAGCGGAGGCTGAAGCGAGAGCCAAAGCCGAGGCGGAGGCCGAAGTTGCGGAACCGGCGACTGTGGAGGAAGCGTCCCTCTTCGCGCCGATCATCAAGCCGAAGGGCAAGGAAAAGACTCTCGTGCTCACCGTCGGTCTGGGCGCCGTGATCCTCGCGGCGATCGCCGGGTTGGTGCTGTTGCATCCGCAGCCTAGCGCCAGTCGCGTCACGCCGCCCGCCCAGGTGCTCTACAGCCCGAGCGCGCCCGCCCCGAATTGAGACCGCCTATAGCGGAATGATGTTTTGGTGGCGGCTGTAGGCAAGGTAGCCGACGTTGGCCCCTAGTCGCAGGCCGACGCCGGCGCGGATGGGGGCCACGGTAATGCCGTCGGCGCGCTGATAGTTCACCCCCAGTCCGCCGATGAAATAGGCCGAACCCTCGACGCCTGGGAAGCGTCGGTAGATGGCGTCGGGATATTCGAGGTCGTAGCAAAGCACGAACACCCGGCTGGCGTTGCCGCCGAAGTCGAACCCGGCCGACGGTCCCTGCCAATAGACGGCCTGGGTCGGACGATCCTTCATGTAGAGCAGGCCCTTGCCGTAGCGCAGACCGAACACGAAGGCCGCCGAACCCTCTTCCCCGGCAATATAGCCCGTCGGCCGGCCGTTTTCCTTGAACAGCTTTTCCAAGGCGGCGCCGGCGGATTCAGCCGTGACGCCGAGAAAGTCCGAAACTCGATTGACGATCTCGTCGTGGGAGAACTCCGGCGCGCGTTCGTCGCGCGGCTGTGGCGGCGGCGAGGGCTGCTGCGGCTCCTGGGCCAGGACCGGTGTGGCGGCCAGCAGGGCCAGACCCGAGACAAGAAGCGTGCGGCGTTCCATGATCCGATATCCTACCTGCGGTCCGCCCGTGGTTTTGGGCGGACTCGGTCAATCCCTAGTCTGGACGTGGTTAACGGCGGCTGAATGGCGCCCGCGCCGCGGCGTCCCTCGCTTGCGGCCACGGATGTTGATAGAGAGCGCGCCCAATGCCGACGCCGCTCCCCCAAATTCGCAACTTCGCCATCGTCGCTCATATCGACCATGGCAAGTCGACGCTCTCCGATCGGCTGATCCAGGAGACCGGCGGCCTGACGGCGCGCGAGATGCGTGAGCAGGTGCTCGATTCCATGGATCTCGAGCGCGAGCGCGGGATCACCATCAAGGCCCAGACGGTTCGACTTTCCTATCGAGCCGAGGACGGGCTCGACTACGTCCTCAACCTGATGGACACCCCTGGTCACGTGGACTTCGCCTATGAGGTCAGCCGGTCGCTGTCGGCGTGCGAGGGCTCCCTGCTGATCGTCGATGCCAGCCAAGGCGTCGAAGCCCAGACTCTCGCCAACGTCTATCAGGCCCTGGACCACGATCATGAGATCGTCCCGGTGCTCAATAAGGTCGATCTCCCGGCGGCGGAGCCGGACCGGGTGCGCCAGCAGATCGAGGACGTCATCGGCATCGACGCCTCCGACGCGGTGGAGTGTTCGGCCAAGACCGGCCTCGGCATCCACGATGTGTTGGAAGCGATCGTGACCCGCCTGCCCGCTCCGAAGGGCGATGAAACCGCGCCGCTGAAGGCGTTGTTGGTCGATGCCTGGTACGATCCTTACCTGGGCGTCGTCGTCTTGGTGAGGGTGATCGACGGGCGCCTGTCGGCCGGCGCCAATGTACGAATGATGCAGAATGGCTCCAGCTATCGCGTGGACAAGATCGGCGTCTTCCTGCCCAAGCCCCTCGACGTGGCGTCACTGGGCCCGGGCGAAATTGGCTTCCTTACCGCCCAGATCAAGGACGTGGCTGACGCGGCCGTGGGCGACACGATCACCGATGAGAGGCGGCCGACCGCCCAGGCTTTGCCAGGGTTCAAACCGGTTCAGCCGGTGGTGTTCTGCGGTCTTTTCCCGGTGGATGCCGCCGATTTCGAGGATCTGCGCGCGGCGGTCGGGCGGCTTCGGCTCAACGACGCCAGCTTCAGTTATGAAATGGAGACCAGCGCGGCTCTGGGCTTCGGCTTCCGCTGCGGGTTTCTCGGCCTGCTGCATCTGGAGATCATCGAGGAGCGGCTGACGCGCGAGTTCAATCTCGACCTCATCGCCACCGCGCCCAGCGTGATCTATCGCATCAGCCTCACCAACGGCGAGGTAATGGAGATGCACAACCCCGCCGACATGCCCGATCTGGTGCGGATATCGTCCATCGCCGAGCCGTGGATCCGGGCGACCATTTTCACGCCGGACGACTATTTGGGCGCGGTCATCAAGCTGTGCCAGGACCGGCGCGGAGAGCAGAAAGAGCTATCCTACGTCGGCGCCCGGGCCATGGTGGTCTACGACCTGCCGCTCAACGAAGTGGTGTTCGACTTCTACGACCGCCTGAAGAGCATCTCCAAGGGCTACGCGAGTTTCGACTATCAGCTCGAGGACTATCGGGAAGGCGATCTCGTCAAGATGACGATCCTGGTCAATGCCGAACCGGTCGACGCCCTTTCCATGCTGGTCCACCGCCAGCGCGCCGAGACCCGCGGGCGCGGCATGGTGGAAAAGATGAAGGAGCTGATCCCGCCCCACATGTTCACTATCCCGATCCAGGCGGCCATCGGCGGCAAGATCATCGCCCGCGAGACGGTGCGCGCGCTGCGCAAGGACGTGACGGCCAAATGCTATGGCGGCGACGCCACCCGAAAACGCAAGCTTCTGGACAAACAGAAGGAGGGCAAGAAGCGCATGCGTCAGTTTGGCAAGGTGGAGATTCCGCAGGAGGCCTTCATCGCCGCCCTCAAGATGGACGCGGACTAAAGAGCCGCGTCCGGCCGAGCCCTCGACATCAGCCTCGCCGCCACGAACCAAGCCAAGGCGAAAGCGGCGATTGAAGCCGCCACATCGAGCCAGATCAGGCCCGGTGTCGCCTGGGTGAAGACCCCGGGACTGCCATGCAGGACGTCGCTGGCGGACACCACCACGATCCCCCCAAACAGGTTGTTCACCAGGTGCAGTCCGTAGGTGAAGGCGAGATTGCCGGTGCGCATGAAGATCAGCGCGGTGACGATGCCGAACACCAAGGCGCTGGCTGCCTGGGGCCAACCGTTGAGGATGTGCATCGAAGCGAAGATGAGGCCGCTGACAAGCGCGGCGACGAGCGGGCGCTTGGTCGCCAGATAGAGGCCCTGCGTCGCGTAGCCGCGGAAGATGAACTCCTCGCAGAAGGTCTGGGCGGCCAGGGCCGGGATGGCGACGGCGGCGAGGCCAAGGGTCGGCGGTCCGAGCGTCAGCCGAAAGCCAGAGGGGTGGGCGGCGTAGTCGATCAACGCGCTGACGATGCACACCCCGATCCACAGCCCCGCTCCGGCGGCGAACTGTTTCCAGCGCCAGGCGCCGACGATGTCGCCGAAGCGTTTGCCATGAACGAGGCGCGCGGCGACCACGAACGCCAACAACAGCAGGGCGAAGATGACGCCGGTGAAGCCGTAGAAGAAGACCGGATGCGAGGGATCGGCGGCGTATGTCTGGAAGTCCGCCGGGACGAGGCGAGCGATGAAGGCCGGAATATAGGCGGCGACGATGACGGTCACCCACAGGAGCATGGCCAGGATGGGCGTCAGTACATAGGCCCACCACGGCGTCAGACCCCGCCGGGCATGCTCGACAAACTCTGCGGAAACGCGACTCATCGCGCCAGCCTAGCTGACCGCGCCAACTACCCCAATACGGCCGGGTGTCAGACGAACTTTGCCAGCGTGGCCGGAAGCATATGGGCCGCCTCAACCGGGGCCAGAACCAGCCAAAGCGTCAGGGCTACGCAGTAAAGCGTGGCGAGCACCGGATTCCCGCGGCGGAAATTGAGCACGATGCCGGCCGTCAACGGCCCGGAGATGGGTCCCAGGGCGAAAAACGGCGCCAGACGCGCCACTCTGGCGGCGCCGACATGTCTAACGAAAAAGGAACTGGGCTTGGGGCTCATCTCACCGCTTCCGCGCCCCGCACCCTGTTAGAATACCCAACGGCCATCGGCGTTCCGAACAAGTCGTCGGGCGACAGAGCGTCACTTCCGCGCCGCGCGGCCCTGTCAGGGGTCGTGCTGAGGAGAGCGCCCTCCGGAATGCCCTTTACGCGGACTTCATCGCTCGCGTGCGCTATAGTCTGGCGCCAGGGGGTCTATTGAAATGCACCCAGCCGGTATGAGTTAGCCCGATGGCGCCCGGCGTCATACCGCTGCTCACGCTCGCGGTGATGGTTGCGATGCTCGTCGCCGAGCGCGTCTGGCCCGCTGCGCCGCCTGGCGGGGAGTGGGGCAATAACCTCGTCGCCTATGGGCTCACCATTTCCGGCCAGGTGCTGAAAGGCGCCCTGCCGGCGGTGCTGACCACCGAGGTGGTCAATGGCCTGGGCGGTGGCTTCGTCGACCTCGGCAAATGGCCGCTCTGGGCCGGCGCCTTGACCTGGCTCGTGGCCATGGACCTTGGCGAATATCTCTTCCACCGCGCCCAGCACGCCTTTCCGTGGATGTGGGCCATGCATTCCCTGCATCACAGCGATCGGGCGCTCAACTTCTCCACCACCCAACGGCATTTTTGGCTGGAGCCGGCGCTCAAGGCCGTGTCCATCTGGCTGGCGGTGGCGATTCTGTTCAAGACGGACGCGGCGATCATCGCCGTCTATGTCCTTGTGAGCCTCTATCACTACGTCATTCACGCCAATCTGCGCCTGGGCTTTGGCTCGTTCTCGTGGCTGCTCAATTCGCCGCGCTATCACCGCCTCCACCATTCGCGCGAGGCTCGCCACCACAATGCCAATTTCGCCTCACTGCTGCCGATTTTCGACGTTCTCACCGGCGCCTATCGCCGGCCCGGCCCTGGCGAATTTCCAGAGTCCGGCCTGGACGAGGCGGTCAACTCGCCCTGGCAGTTGATTGTCTGGCCGCTTCGCGGCGCGCGCCGGTGGTTCGTCAGGGGCCAAGCGGCCTCGTCCTGAGCGCCGGTGAGTCGCCCCCTCAACATTCTTCTGATCACCCTCGATCAGATGCGCGGCGACTGTCTGTCGGCCGCCGGTCATCCGATCGTGAGGACGCCGAATCTCGATCGCCTGGCGCGCGATGGCGCCCGCCTCTCCCGTCACTATAGCCAGGCCGCGCCCTGCGGCCCCGGTCGCGCCAGCCTCTACACCGGTCTGTACCAAATGAATCATCGCGTCGTGGCCAATGGCACGCCGCTTGATCGTCGCTTCGACAACATCGCCTGGGCGGCGAGACGAGGCGGCTACTCGCCAGCCCTTTTCGGCTACACCGACCAGGCCATCGACCCGCGCGAGGCGTCCGGTCCCAACGATTCTCGGCTCTCGAACTACGAGGAGGTATTGCCGGGGTTCGAGTCGGTCGACCTTCCCTCTGGTCAGCTCGATCCGTGGATCGCCTGGCTCAGGCGTCTGGGTCACGACGCGCCCTCCAACTCCGTCGCAGCCCTGGCCACCGAACCGGATCGACCAGCCGATCACAGCCTCTCCGCCTATCTCGCCGGACGCCTGATCGACTGGATCAAGACCCAGGACCGGCCTTGGTTCGCCCACCTCAGCCAATTGCGCCCGCACCCGCCCTACGCCGCCGCCGGTCGGTTCGCGACCCTGTACCGACCCGAGGACA
>DATCEL010000044.1:0-2875 GCA_036510115.1 Caulobacteraceae bacterium | reverse complement strand
ATCGCTCAGCCATGGTTTGAACAGATGCGCGGCTGCGGCGCCGACGTTCGCGAGCTTCTGCACGATGGCCATCCGACGGCGTGTTTGGGAGATGCGCCGTTTGGCTACGTCAACGCCTTCAGCGCCCATGTGAATGTCGGCTTCTTCTACGGGGCGGCGCTGGACGATCCCGCGCAGCTTCTGGAAGGCGGCGGCAAGCGCATGCGGCATGTGAAGCTGCGCTGGGCGGAGCCGGTGAACGCCGTCGCGCTCAGCGATCTCATAGGGGCGGCGTATCGCGACATCCGGCTGCGCCTTAAATCCGAAGGAGCCTGAACCATGTACGTCGCCGGCCTCGTGATCCCCGTCCCTAAGGAAAGGCTCGAGGCCTATCGAACGTGGGCCGAGAACGGAGCAAAGTTCTTCAAGGACTATGGATGTCTGGAGATCGTCGAGTGTTGGGAGGATTTCGTTCCCGACGGCAAACAGACCGACTTCCGCCGCGCGGTCGCCGCGAGAGACGATGAGAAGATCGTCTTCACCTGGCAAATCTGGCCCGATAAGGCGAGCTTCCAGGCCGCCGAAGAGAAGATGCACCAGGACGAGCGCATGGATACGGCTGGAGAGCCGCCGTTCGATGCCAAGCGGCTTATCCTCGGCTGCTTCGAGCCGATCTTTTCCATGGGCAGGGGCTGATCTCCGCCTAGGCGGGGACAGTCGTCATCCCGCGAGCGGTTCCGGCTCCCTCAGGGCGCCAGCTTGTAGCCACCCGCCTCGGTGACCAGCAGATGGGCCGCGGATGGATCGAGTTCGATTTTCTGCCGCAGCCGGTAGACGTGGGTCTCCAGCGTATGGGTGGTGACGGCCGCGTTATAGCCCCACACCTCGGCCAGCAATTCCTCGCGCGACACCGCCTTGGGGCCGTCGCGGTAGAGGTATTTGAGGATGCTCGCCTCCTTCTCGGTCAGTCGCAGCTTCCTGCCGCGCTCGTCCACGAGAAGTTTGGCCGCCGGCTGGAACTCGTAGGGGCCAATGCGAAACACCGCGTCTTCCGAGGCCTCGTGATTCCTTAACTGCGCGCGGATGCGCGCCAACAGAACATTGAATTTAAAGGGCTTCGTCACATAGTCCCCGGCCCCGGAATCGAGCCCGAGAATGGTGTCCGCCTCGCCGGTCGCGGCCGTCAGCATGATCACCGGCGCATTCACTCCCGCCGCCCGCATGAGACGCATCGCTTCTCGGCCGTTCATGTCGGGGAGATCGACATCCAGTAGGATGAGGTCCGGGCGCCCCGCCTTGGCGGCGTCTATGCCCGCCGCCGCTGTCGCCGCCGTCGTCGGGGCGAACTCCTGGTGCAGTTCCAGTTGCTCGGAGAGGGCCTCGCGCAGCTCGGAATCGTCGTCGACAATCAGGATCGTCTTGCGTCGCGCCATGGAGCGGACCATGCACCGTTTGACACCCCCGCGCCAAGCGTAACCCGCCGCAAATGATCTTCACCGCTTACGCCGACGGATGGATGGAGCTTCCGGGCCGCCTGAGCCGATGCGCGCTCGGCTCGGCTGGCGTGGTCGCGGCCGGCGCCAAGCGCGAGGGCGATGGCGCTTCGCCCGCCGGCCTGTGGCCCCTCCGGGGGGTGTTGTTTCGCCAGGACCGCTGCCCCGCCCCGGCGACGCGCTTGCCGCTCGCGGCGCTCGATCCGGCCGATGGCTGGTGCGACGCTCCGGGCGATCCAGCCTACAACCAGCAGGTGAGACTGCCCTATCCGGCCAGCGCCGAAGCCCTATGGCGCGAGGATCGAGTCTACGACCTCATCGTTATCCTCGGCTACAACGACGCCCCGGTGGTGGACGGGGCCGGCTCGGCGATCTTCCTGCACCTGGCGCGAACGGACTTCTCGCCGACCCAGGGCTGTGTGGCCCTGGCGGGCGCGGACCTGCTTCACCTGCTGAGCTTGGCGCGGCCCGGCGACGGCGTTCGCATTCGCGGCGAGCGCCACAAGGCCTACGCGTGAGCGGGTCTGGGGCCGAACAGAGCCTCGCCAATGCGCACATGTGTCGCGCCAAACCGTATAGCCAGAAGAAAATCGGCGCTCATGCCCATGGACAGCTCGGCCAGCCCGTTGCGCGCCGCGATCTTGGCCAGAAGGGCAAAATGCGGGCCGGCCGGCTCGTCCACAGGCGGGATACACATCAGGCCCGCCACGGGCAGGCCGAATTCGATGCGGCAGGCAGCGATGAACGCGTCCGCGTCCAGCGGAGCGACGCCCGCCTTCGTCGGCTCCTCCCCGGTGTTGATCTGGATCAGAAGTTTCGGCGCGGAGCCGGCCGCGGCGATTTCATCGGCCAGGATCTTGGCCAGCCTCGGCCGGTCGAGTGTCTCGATGACGTCGAACAACCTCACCGCGTCTCTCGCCTTGTTGGTCTGCAGCGGTCCAATGAGACGCAGCTCCACGCCGGCGCGCCGGTCTCGCCAACGTTCCGCCGCTTCCTGGACGCGATTCTCGCCGAAGGTCTTCTGGCCCGCGGCCAGGACGGGGGCGACACGAGCCCAGGGTTGTTGCTTGCAGACCGCGGTCAAGGCGATCCGGGCGGGGTCGCGATCCGCCGCGCGCGCGGCCTCGTCCATGGCGTCCAGGATCGCGCGCCTAGCCTCGACGGGGTCGAATTCGGGGTCAGGCATTGAGCGAGATTTCGCGGCTATGGCGGATGGCGGGAAAGCTAGATCGTTCGCGCCGGCGGAGAAAGGCGTTGCCGCCGCTGTTGTTCTTCACAGACCCGCGAAGAACGCCGAACCCGGTCGCGGTCGCCTCGCGGTTGCCGCGCGGGGCGGGCGTGGTGTTCCGCGCGTTCGGCGCGCCGGACGCGGTCGCCAAGGGTCGCGCGCTAGCGATTGTCTG
>DATCEL010000043.1:0-6832 GCA_036510115.1 Caulobacteraceae bacterium | reverse complement strand
GAAACCAGGGGATCAGGACGGTGATCAATCTGCGCGGCGGCTTCGACGCCAGCTTCCGCGCCCTGGAGGTCGAGGCCTGCAAACGCCTCGGTCTCGAACTGGTCGATTTCGTCATCGCCTCGCGCGACGTGCCCACCGCCGAGAAGGTCCTGGGCGCGCGCGATCTCTTCGAGACTGTGCGCTATCCGGCCCTGATGCACTGCAAATCGGGCGCCGACCGGGCCGGGATCATGGCCGTTTTTTACAAGCACTTTCGCGAGGGCCTCTCGATCCGTGAGGCGCTCGGCCAACTTTCACCGCGCTATCTGCACGTCAAGGCGGGCCTCACCGGCGTGTTGGACTACATCTTCGAGCGCTATCTGGCGGAGGGCGAGACGGCGGGCTTGAGCTTCGTGGAGTGGGTCCAGAGTCCGGCCTACGATCCCGTGGCGCTGAAGGCCGACTTCCGGGCCGGCTGGTGGGGTACGCTGCTGAACGAGAAGCTGCTCAGGCGAGAGTAGGCAAAGCCGGCGCATTTCGCGCGTGCTCGCGGCGCCCGTTGCCGACCCACCTTTGGCAGTCTATGGCCGGCCGCTAGTCTTGGAGCGGAAATGAGCGGCCTTCACCCGGAAATCGCCAAGGTCACGGAGCGGATCGTGGAGCGCTCGGCCCCGACGCGGCGGCCGTATCTGGATTTCATCGCCGCCCAGAGCGAGCGCGGCGACGAGCGGCCGCGACTCAGCTGCAGCAACCTCGCCCACGCCTTCGCCGCTTCCGGCGATGACAAGGCCGCGATCCGCGCTGGTGGGGCGATGAACATCGGCATCGTCACCGCCTTCAACGACATGCTCTCCGCGCACCAGCCCTACGGCCGCTATCCTGAGCAGATCAAGCTCTTCGCGCGCGAGGTCGGGGCCACCGCCCAGGTCGCCGGCGGCGTGCCAGCCATGTGCGACGGCGTCACCCAGGGTCAGCCGGGCATGGAGCTGTCGCTATTCAGCCGCGACGCCATCGCCCTCTCCACCGCCGTCGCTCTCACCCACGCCATGTTCGAAAGCGCCTTGCTGCTCGGCATCTGCGACAAAATCGTCCCGGGCCTGCTGATCGGCGCCTTGCGCTTTGGTCATTTGCCGATGCTGCTCGTCCCCGCCGGCCCGATGCCATCCGGCCTCGCCAATCGGGAAAAGCAGCGCGTCCGCCAGCTCTACGCCGAGGGCAAGACCGGGCGCGGGGAACTGCTGGAGGCCGAGGCCGCCGCCTATCACGGCGCCGGCACCTGCACCTTCTATGGCACGGCCAATTCCAACCAGATGATGATGGAGGCCATGGGCCTGCACATCCCCGGCGCGGCCTTCGTCAATCCGGGAACCCGTCTGCGCCAGGCCATGACCCGCGCCGCCGTGCATCGCCTGGCGGCGATCGGCCAAGGCGGCGGCGACTATCGGCCGATCGGCCGCTGCGTTGACGAAAAGGCGATCGTCAACGCGGCGGTGACCTTGCTCGCCACCGGCGGCTCGACCAACCACGCCATCCACTTGCCGGCCATCGCCCGCGCGGCCGGTATCGTCATTGACTGGCAGGACCTCGACCGGCTGTCGGCAGTCTCACCTCTGATTGCACGGGTCTATCCCAATGGCCCTGGCGACGTGAACGCGTTTGAAGCGGCCGGCGGGACCGGTTTCGTCATCGGAACCCTGTTGGCGGCGGGCTTGCTGCACGCCGACGTCCTTACCGCCGGCGCGCCGTCTCTCGCCGACTTCGCCCGCCGGCCGGATCTAGATGGAGACACTGTGAAATGGATCGACGCGCCGGCCAATCCCGGCGACCCCGACATGCTCCGCCCCGCGTCCGATCCGTTCCGACCTGAGGGCGGCATGCGGTTGGTGACCGGCAATCTCGGCCGGGCGATCTTCAAGACCAGCGCGGTGGAGGAGGCGCGCTGGACGCTGGAGGCGCAGGCGCGGGTGTTCGCAAGCCAGGACGAGGTGGTGGCCGCGTTCCAGGCGGGTGAACTCAACCGCGACGTCGCCGTGGTTGTCCGCTTTCAAGGGCCACGCGCCAACGGCATGCCAGAACTTCACAGGCTGACGCCGGCGCTGGGTGTGCTCCAGGACCGGGGCCACGCCGTCTTCCTGGTTACTGACGGGCGGATGTCCGGCGCGTCTGGCAAGATTCCGGCGGCCATCCACGTCACCCCCGAAGCCGCCGGGGGCGGCCCTCTCGCTTCCCTGCGAGACGGAGACGTCATCCGCCTATGCGGGCGAACGGGGGAGATTTCGGCCCTCGTCGACGAGGCCGAATGGGCGGCGCGCGCGCCCGCCACCCCGGCGCCTTTCGCGGCCGGGCTTGGACGTGAACTCTTCGGCCTCATGCGCCACCATGCCGACAGCGCCGAGCATGGCGCTTCGGCCATGCTGAACGCGGCCGGCCTCTAAGGAGCGGACCGCATGATCAGTCCCGAGACCATCATGCGTCTGGCCCCGGTGATCCCGGTGCTGACCATCGACGACGCCGCCTGGGCGCGCGACATCGCCGAGGCTCTGGTCGCCGGCGGCCTGCGGGCGCTGGAAGTGACGCTGCGCACGCCAGCGGCGCTGGACGCCATCGGCGAGATGGCCAAGGTCGAAGGCGCGGTCGTGGGCGCCGGCACGGTGCTCAACGGCATGGAACTGGCCGACGCCGTGAATGCCGGCGCGCGCTTCATCGTCAGCCCAGGGCTGACGGCGCCCCTGGCCGAGGCGGCGGGCGCGGCCGACGTCCCCTTCCTACCCGGCGTCGCCACCGCCGGCGACATCATGCGCGGGCTCGACCTCGGTCTGTCGTTCTTCAAGTTTTTCCCGGCGGAGGCGGCTGGTGGGCGCAAAGCCCTGACCAGCTTGGCCGCACCGTTCTATCGGGCGCGCTTCTGCCCAACCGGCGGGATCACCGCGGCGACCGCGCCCGATTGGCTGGCCATGCCGTCGGTGCTGTGTGTCGGCGGCAGCTGGCTCGTTCCGCCCGGACCGCCAGACCTGGCGGCCATTCGCCGGCTAGCCGCGGAGGCTACCCGTCTCGGTCATGATGGGCGCGGCGCGGTCAAGGCGCCGTAGAGATCTGGCCGTCGGTCGCGGAAGAAGCCCCAGGCGGCGCGGTGGCGATCGAGAAAATCGAGGTCGAAGCTGGCGATGCCGACGTCTTCCTCCTCCCGGCCAAGATCGGCGAGCAGGTCGCCGCGATGGTCACATATGAAACTCGAACCATAGAAGCGCTGTCCGCCGCCGGCGTAGCCCGGCCACGCTTCGAAGCCCGTGCGGTTGGCGCCGGCCACGGGAATGACGTTGGCCACGGCGTGACCTTGCATGGCGCGTCGCCATGGCAGGGCGGTGTCCAGGCTGGGATCATGCGGCTCGCTGCCGATGGCGGTGGGATAGAGCAGAACCTCGGCCCCCATCAACGTCATCGCCCTGGCCGCTTCCGGATACCACTGGTCCCAACAGATGCCGACGCCGAGGCGTCCGTGGCGGGTCTTCCACACCCGGAAGCCGGTGTCGCCCGGCCGAAAATAGTACTTTTCCTGGTAGCCGGGTCCGTCCGGGATGTGGCTCTTGCGATAGACGCCCAGCAGACCGCCGTCGGCGTCGACCATGACCACACTGTTGAAATAGTGCGGACCTTCGCGCTCGAAAATCGAGATCGGCAGGACCACGCCCAGTTCGGCGGCCAGCGGCGCCAAGGCGGTGACGCAAGGGTGCTCCCGCCAAGGGTGGGCCGAGGCGAACCAGCGCTCGTCCTGGCCGACGCAGAAATACGGACCCTGAAAGAGCTCCGGCGGCAGGATCACTTGCCCGCCTCGCGCGGCGGCTTCGCGGATCAGGCGTTCGGCCGTGGCCAGATTGGCCGCCAGATCGTCGCCAAAAGCCGCCTGGATCACCGCCAGGGCGAGCGTTCGGACCATCAGGCGGGCTCTTGCTGACTGACACAGTGGAACGAGCCACCGCCAGTGATCAGTGCGCGCGAGGGAAGCCCTACCACCTTGTGCTTCGGAAACAGGACTTCGAGGGCTTCCACCGCCCAGGCGCCGGCCCGGGTGTCATAGACCGGCGCGATCACCGCCTCATTGGCGATGATGAAATTCATGTGCGAGGTCGGCAGCACCCGGTGCTCGGCGCTCATGGTCCGGCCGGGCGAGGGGATCCGCATCACTTCCAGGCGGGCGCCATCGGCGTCAGTGAAGCCCGCCAGAGCGCGCGCGGCGGCGTCGTAAAGATTGGCGTTGGGATCGTCCTGGCCATAGGCCGCGGGGCAGGCGACGATGCCGGGGGCGACGAACCGGGCCAGGTTGTCGATGTGGCCGTCGGTGTGGTCGTTCATCAGTCCCTTGTCGAGCCACAGCACCTTGCGCGCGCCGAGCGCCTCGGCAAGCGCCTGCTCGGCGTCGTCTTCGCGCCAGCCGCGATTGCGGTTGGGATTGAGCAGGCACGCGCGCGTGGTCAGGACCGTACCGTGGCCATCGTGTTCGAGCGCCCCGCCCTCGAGCACGAAGTCGTGGCGCGTGAGCTTGGCGGCCGCCCCGATCACGCCGGGCACGGCCTCGTCGCCTTCCAGGACGTATTTCCCCCCCCAGCCGTTGAACTTGAACGCCGCCGCCTCGCCGGCGCCGGTGAAGATCGGGCCGGTGTCGCGCAACCAGACGTCGCCGAACGTCGCCTCGATGATGTCGACGTTGGGGAAGCCGTTCAGCAGCGCCTGGGCCACCGCTCCGGCCTCGTGGCCACGAACGAGGAGCTTCACATGCTCCCCGCCGAGGCCGGCCAAGGCTTTGACCAGCGCCGTCGTCTCGGCCTGCGCCGGCGCAAGGTGATCTTCCCAAAGCTCCGCGTGGCTCGGAAATCCGACCCACATCGCCTTGTGCGGCGACCATTCAGCGGGAACGGGGCCGGTCAAGGCGGCGGCCTCAAGCGGTGACGGCGAACGCCGCCTCGGTCTTGGCCCGGACTTCGTCCAGCTCGACCTCTGGGGCCAACTCGGTCAGGGTGACGCCGCCCAGCTTCCGGTCGATCTCGAAAACGCCGAGATCGGTGACCAGCATATCGACGACCCGCACGCCGGTGAGCGGCAGGGTGCAGCGGGTGAGCAGCTTCGGCGCGCCCGATTTCTCCACATGGTCCATCACCACCACCACGCGGCGGACGCCGGCGACCAGATCCATGGCCCCGCCCATCCCCTTGACCATCTTACCGGGCACCATCCAGTTGGCGAGGTCGCCATCCTCCGAGACCTGCATCCCGCCCAGGATGGAGAGGGCGATGTGGCCGCCGCGGATCATGGCGAAGCTGTCGGCGCTGGAGAAATAGGACGAGCTGGGAAGTTCGGTGATCGTCTGCTTGCCGGCGTTGATCAGATCCGGATCGGCTTCGTCGGGGTAAGGAAACGGCCCCATGCCGAGCATGCCGTTCTCGCTCTGCAGTGTCACCGACACACCGGGCGGGATGTGATTGGCCACCAGGGTCGGGATGCCGATGCCGAGATTGACGTAGAAGCCATCCCGCAATTCCCTCGCCGCGCGCGCGGCCATCTGATCTCGCGTCCAGGCCATCGCTAAGCGGCCTCGCGCTGGCGGACGGTGAGCTGTTCGATGCGCTTCTCGTAGGCGCCGCCCTGAACGATGCGATTGACGAAGATCCCCGGCGTGTGAATCTCGTCCTTGTCCAGTTCGCCGACGGCGACCAGGTGCTCGACCTCGGCCACGGTCACCTTACCGGCCGTGGCCATCATCGGATTGAAGTTTCGCGCCGTCTTTCGATAGACGAGATTGCCCTCGGCATCGCCCTTCCAGGCCTTGACGACGGCCAGATCGGCGGTGAGCGCGCGCTCCATGAGATAGGCGTGGCCGTCGAACTCGCGCACTTCCTTGCCCTCGGCCACCGGCGTGCCGACGCCGGTGCGGGTGTAGAAGGCTGGAATGCCGGCGCCGCCGGCGCGAATACGCTCGGCGAGCGTTCCCTGTGGATTGAACTCCAGCTCCAGCTTGCCGGTGAGGAAGAGCTGTTCGAAGAGCTTGTTCTCGCCGACGTAGGAACTGGTCATCTTGCGAATCTGACCGCCTTCCAGAAGCAGACCAAGTCCGAAGCCATCGACGCCGCAGTTGTTGGAGATGACGCTCAGATCGCGCGTCGCGGCCGAACGGATGGCGGCGATCAGGTTTTCCGGAATACCGCACAGGCCGAAACCGCCGGCCATGATCGTCATGCCGTCGAACAGCACCCCGGCCAGGGCGCTTTGCGCGTCGTCGAAAACCTTGGTCGTCATACCTTCAATGCGCTCCCGATCGGCTCTGGACGGAACGGCCGAAGCCATAGGCCCGATGACCGCTTGATTTCAACTAACGGCGCACGGACCGCTCTCGTTTCGCAACAGAGCGCCGAACCCTCCGTAGATCACCGTAGATACGGGCGATTCACCGTAATCAACGGTCTCGGATGAACCACCGACATTTCACACGCCAACCCTCGAAATTGACGGGGCGCCTTTGTTCGCAATGGAAACGTTCCGGGTGCAAGAGACGAAAAGCAAAGACTAGCACGATCATTGCATTTTGTAAATATCATTTGGTCGATGACCGTGGTGGCCCGCGACGGCGCGCCGTAGGATCGAAGTCGATCCGTCATCGCAAAACACAGTCGGCGAGGCCGTCGTCCTCGACCACGCCGGCGCGGGCGTCGATCCGACCTGTGCGACGGCGGACATAGGCGCCGGGCGCCCTGGCGCTCCACTTCAGGGGATCGGGCAGGACAGCGACGAGACGCGCGGCCTGAGCGTCGTTCAGCTCGGCGGCGTCCACGTGGAAGTCGCGTTGCGCCGCCGCCTCGACGCC
>DATCEL010000042.1:0-5236 GCA_036510115.1 Caulobacteraceae bacterium | reverse complement strand
AGAATAGAATGAAACCCACGCCTGCATCTGCCCGGCTCGCGACTCCGCGGTCCACGATCAGCAAGGCGCTCCAATCGTAAACGGCGCCTTCTGCGAGGAACATCGACTCTGCAAGGACGGCGATCACCACCACTAGTCCGCTCGGTAAGACAAAAAGCGGTACGCGCGGGTCGGGCGGCCGCGCCTTAAGCAAGCCGGGTGCAGCAGAGGCGATCAAACAGGCCCCCGACAAAGCTGCTACAATCGTCGCCGCCAGCGCAGATACATTCGACCTCAACGAAAGCGTCATCCAAGCGGCGCCAGCAAAGCCGCCCAGACTAAAGAGCGCATGGAAGCCAGACATCAGGGGGACGCCCGCTGCCTTCTCGACCTCGACGCCATGGGCGTTCATCGCCACGTCGAGCGCCCCCATAAACGCGCCGAACAGAAAAAGCGTCGAGCCGAGCGTCACCGGCGATTCGGCCACGGACAAGGCCGGCAGGAGAACGCAAAGTCCCAGGCCGCCCGCGAGGACGATCGGCCGTGCGCCAATTCGCGTGGCGAAGAAACCGGCGACACTCACGCCGAGCAGCGATCCCACCCCAAAAGACAACAACAACAGACCGAGTTGGGCGTCGTTCACGTCGAGGCGCGTCTTCGCGAACGGTATGAGGGGCGACCAGCAACCGCTGATCAACCCGGCCAACACGAACGCCGATCGCGTAGCGAGCTTCGAGCTGGGTCGCCGGACGGAAAGCATCAAGCGGAGCCTGAGGGACACGCCCTGAAACAACAAGGCTCTGGCGGCGATATGCGCGAAACACTGTGCCGGAGCTGGCGCCGCCCGCAGGTTACGGTGCAGGTTACGGTGACAGTGCACTAATTGCGACGGCGATAAAGATTCTGGATCGGCCGGAGTGCGTCGTCCCCCAACCGCGTCGAATTTAGCGCACTGTCACCGGAACTCTGCCCCACCGGAACTCCGGAACTCTGATTGAGGTGGCGGGCGCTCCTGTCCCTAGAGGCCTAGGTCCCGTTTGCGGCGGCGGCCTTGTCCGGCGGCAGGTCGGAGATGACTGACCATTCGATCTTCCATGTACCGTCGGCTTGCTTCTTGTAGCCGGCCAGGTAGTTCACCTTGGTGGTGGCGGCCTGCTTGGTCTTCGGGTCGGTGGCGGTCTGGGTATAGATCGAATGGTAGACGGCCATATCGCCCGACGCCGGCACGTCGACACTCTCGCTGGCGAGCGAGACCTTGAACGAGGGATCGCCCGCGACACCCTGTTTGAAGGCGGCGGCGTCGGCGGCCGGTCCGACGGAGTTCGGCGCCCCGTGGAACATGGCCACCACGTCCGGCGCATCGTGACTGACGAACTTGTCGGCGTCATGCGCATTCACGGCGACGACCAGTTGGGCGACGTCGGCCTTGACCGCGTCGGCGATCTTGCCTGTGTCGGCCGCCGGACTGGGCGGAGTGCAGGCGCCAAGCGATGCGGCCATGAGCGCGGCCGTCGCCACACCCGCGAGTTGGATTTTTGTCATGGTTAGGTCTCCCCTTGTGGACCGACCGAAACCCTCCGCCCGAACCTTCCAATGGTCAAGCTAAGAGTGGGGGCGATGTGACAGATGCTCCTGTCCCCATGTTCGCGCTTTGGGTCGTTCATTGCCCTTGGCTACGCGCCGGAGAGCGGACCTTTGCGGCCTCAGCCGGCCCGCGCGCGAGCGTCTGCGCTACACCCGGGAGCTACGCTACCACCCGGCACAACCCTTGTAGACCGGTGCGGCCGACGCGGTGGCAACGCCTTTTGCACACATCAGCGTTTAGCAAATGTTTCGCTGGCGTCGTGGCAGCGGCCGTTGTTGTCGATCTTCCGGGCAAATGCGGGCGCTGCAGCCTGCATGGGTCAGGCGCGCGCAATTGATCCCGCGATCCGCTAGACTAGAACGAACGAAAGGAGGCCCGGACGGGTCCGGACCTCCTCTGGGGCGGCGCTGCGGATGGCCGCCGAAGCGGCCGCTCCGATCGGCGCGAGGCCCTCGATCAGTGCGGCGTTGAGGCTGCGCCGGCGACGGCGCCCGTGCCGCCACCCACGGCGGCGCCAACCGCCGCGCCAGGGGCGCACCCAATCGGAAGCGTCACAAGACACCCGATTGCCGCGCCGATACCGGCGCCCGTCGCTCCGCCCGCCAAGGCGCGCGCGCCCGGATCTGCGTGCCAACTCCCATCCTGCACGTAATACCCACGGTCATTTTGCGGGTCGGAGAGCCAGTGCACATGCTCGTCGTTTTGGTGGGCGTCATACCAATCGGATTTGTAATAGGTGATGGGCGCGTCGGCCCCGTAAGCATACCTCCGTTGCACCCGCCAGCAGTCGCCGTACTGATTGCAGGCGACATAGGTCCGTTCGACCGAACCGGCGCTCGCCACCGTCGGCATCATCGAGCTTCCGCCCATGATGGCGAGCAACGAACTCAGTCCCAACGCAGTGGTAAGAATCTTCATAGTATTACCTTTCTTGACGATGGCCCGCAGGCCCGCCAGCTGTCCCTTCGGCTACAAACGAGGCGGGAGAGACCTTGGTTCCAGCTATGGATGGCGATGAGGGGAACCCGCGACGATGATCCTGTGACGGGAGCGCCATGCCGCATCACCTCGACGGAGGGTCCCTCGCAGCCTCGCACGATCGACCTGGCTGGATCTCAGCGTCGATCCCGGGCCCCTGCCCAAAGCCGGCTTGGAGGGTGTGATCGACGTGGAACGCGCGACCGAACCCCAGGGCGTCCCTTGAGATTCGCGGTTATGGTGACAGGTGCTCCTGTCCCCACGTTCCTGACCGAAACCCTCCGCCCGAACTTCTCAATGGTCAAGCTAAGAGTGGGGGATGATGCTGGGGGGCGTGACAGGTGCTCCTGCCCCTACGTTCGAGCCAATGTCCGGTTTGGGTGGAAGGCGGACGTTGGCTGAGGGTCGAATAGCGGACACTCGGAAGCAAAGCAGCTTGCTCAGAGCTTCGCCACGCGCAACCGTAGCGCGTTGGTGATGACGCTGACCGACGAGAGCGCCATGGCGCCGGCGGCGATGGCCGGCGAGAGCAGGATGTGGAAGGTCGGATAGAGCACGCCGGCCGCAATCGGCACGCCTGCCACGTTGTAGGCGAAGGCGAAGACGAGGTTCTGGCGGATATTGCGCATGACCGTTCGTGACAGCCGGCGGGCGCGCACGAGGCCCTGCAGGTCGCCCTTCAGCAGGGTCACGCCGGCGCTCTCGATGGCCACGTCCGACCCGGCGCCCATGGCGACGCCCACTTCGGCGACGGCTAGGGCCGGCGCATCGTTCACCCCGTCCCCGGCCATCGCCACTACGCGGCCTTCTGATCTCAGCCGCGCGACCACCTTCGCTTTGTCTTCGGGAAGGACTTCGGCCTCAACCTCGTCGATGCCCAATCGCTTGGCGACAGCCAGGGCAGTGGTTTTACTGTCGCCGGTCATCATCACCAGGCGAATACCGTCCGCCTTCAGCGCCCTGATTGCATCCGGAGTGGTCGCCTTCACCGGATCGGCGATACCGAGCAAGCCCGCGAGCCTTCCGTCCACCGCCGCGAAGATCACCGTCGTCCCTTCGGCGCGCAACGCCTCGGCCTGACCCTCCAGGGCGCTGGTGTTGACGCCGTGCTCGGCCATCAGTCGCGCGCCGCCGAGGAGGATCTTCTTGCCCTCCACCGTCCCCAGAACCCCCTTGCCGATGGGCGAGTCGAAGTCCGAGGCTTCAGAGAGCGCGAGACTCCGGCCCTTGGCGGCGCGGAGGATGGCGTCGGCCAGCGGATGCTCGCTGCCGCGCTCCAGGCTGGCCGCAAGGCGCAGGAGTTCAGTCTCATCGAATCCCCCCACGGGTGCGATGGCGGTCACGGCCGGGCGGCCCTCGGTGAGCGTGCCGGTCTTGTCGACCACCAGCGTGTCGATCTTCTCGAAGCGCTCCAGGGCCTCGGCGTTCTTGATCAGCACGCCAAACTGGGCGCCGCGACCGACGCCGACCATGATCGACATGGGAGTAGCCAGCCCCAGGGCGCACGGACAGGCGATGATCAGCACCGAGACCGCAGCCACCAGGGCGTAGGCGAACCGCGGCTCTGGACCGACTATCGCCCACACCGCGGCGGCCAGCAGCGCCGCGGCGATCACCGTCGGGACGAACCAGGCCGAGACCTGGTCGGCCATGCGCTGGATCGGCGCGCGGCTCCGTTGCGCCTCGGCGACCATCTGGACGATCCGCGACAGCAGGGTGTCGGCGCCCACCTTCTCGGCGCGCATGACGAACGAGCCGGTCTTGTTGAGCGAGCCGGCGATGACCTTCGCCCCGGCCTCCTTGGTCACGGGCATGGACTCGCCAGTGACCAGCGACTCGTCGATAGACACCCGTCCTTCGATCAGTTCGCCGTCCACGGGGATTTTCTCGCCCGGCCGCACGCGCAGACGGTCACCCACGTGGATCAGATCGAGGGTCACCTCCTCGTCGGTCCCATCGTCGCGCACGCGGCGGGCGGTCTTCGGCGCCAGGTCGAGTAGGGCCTTGATCGCCCCGGAGGTGCGCTCCCGCGCCCTCAGCTCGAGGACCTGCCCTAGCAAGACCAGGACAGTGATCACCGCCGCCGCCTCGAAATAAACCGGCACGGTCCCCATGGCGTCCTTGAACGCCGGTGGAAATGCGCCTGGCGCGAGCACGGCCGCCACGCTGTAGGTCCAGGTCACGCCGACGCCCATGGCGATCAGGGTGAACATGTTCAGGCTGCGATTGACCAGCGAGGCCCAGCCGCGCTGGAAGAACGGCCACCCCGCCCACAGGACCACCGGGGTCGCCAGGGCGAACTGTATCCAGTTCGACATCGCGTGGCTGACCGGCAGCACCACTCCGGGAATGTGGCCGCTCATCTCCAGAATGAAGACGGGCGCAGCGAGGACCAGGCCGACCCAGAACCGGCGGCTCATATCGGCGAGTTCGGCATTGGGGCCGCTGCCCGCCGTAACCTCGACAGGCTCCAGGGTCATACCGCAGATCGGACAGTTGCCAGGCCCCACTTGTCGAATCTGCGGGTGCATTGGGCAGGTGTAGATAGCGCCCGGCGGCGCGGCCTTGGCGGCTCGATGATCGTTGTGGCTCATGCGCAGCTCCGGCGGCCGAATCGCTTATACCCCCTAGGGGGTATTTGTCGAACGGGTCCGGCGGGTATATGAACTCCCGTGGGGAGGCTGGCGCATTGAG
>DATCEL010000041.1:0-3973 GCA_036510115.1 Caulobacteraceae bacterium | reverse complement strand
ACTCCCCCCGCTGCGCAGGGGGAGATCGGAACGAGCTACTGCGCCGCGGCGCGCACGGCGCCGGCGATCTCGCGCACCACCTGACCGACCAGTTTTTCGTCATCGCCCTCGGCCATGATCCGGATCAGCGGCTCGGTGCCTGAGGCCCGCACCAGCACGCGCCCCGCCCCGTTGAGCCGGGTCTCGGCTTCGGCGATGGCCTGCTGCACGGCGGCGTGCTCCATCGGCTTGCCGTGGGCGAAGCGGACGTTCTCCAGCTTTTGCGGCACCGGCTCGAATTGGCGGGCGAGGGCGCTCATCTTCTTGTTGGACCGGACCAGTTCGGCCAGCACCTGCAAGGCGGCGATGAGGCCGTCGCCGGTGGTGGAATAGTCGCTCAGAATGATGTGCCCCGAGGCTTCTCCGCCGAGGTTGAAGCCGCCCTCGCGCATGCGGGCCATGACATAGCGGTCGCCGACGGCGGTGCGTTCGAGGCACAGACCCTTGCCGGTGAGGAAGCGCTCGAGGCCGAGGTTCGACATCACCGTCGCCACCACCCCGCCGCCCTGCAGCCGTCCCTGGGCTGCCCAGGCCGAGGCGATCAGGGCCATGATCTGGTCGCCGTCGACCACATGGCCGCGCTCGTCGCAGATAAGCAGGCGGTCGGCGTCGCCATCGAGGGCTATGCCGATGTCGGCGCGGTATTCGCGCACCGCCGCGACAATGGCCGCCGGATAGGTCGAGCCGGATTCCTCGTTGATGTTGAAACCGTTGGGCGAAGCGCCGATTTCCTTGACCTCGGCGCCGAGCTCGTAGAGCGCCGTCGGGGCCACTTTATAGGCGGCGCCATGGGCGCAATCGATGACGATCCGCAGGCCGCCAAAACTCATCGCGCGCGGCAAAGTCGCCTTGACGATCTCCACATAACGGGCCTGGGCTTCGTCCATGCGGGCCACGCGGCCCAGATGTTTGGGCGTCGCCAGGCCCTCCTGCAGGCCCTCGTCCATGAAGGCCTCGATGCGCGCCTCCATCTCGTCGGAGAGCTTGTAGCCGTCGGGCCCGAACAGCTTGATGCCGTTGTCGGCGAAATTGTTGTGCGAGGCGGAGATCATCACCCCCAGATCGGCCCGCATCGAGCGGGTCATCATCGCCACCGCGGGGGTGGGCAGAGGCCCGAACAGGCGCACGTCCATGCCGACGCTGGTGAAGCCGGCGACCAGGGCCGGCTCGATCATGTAGCCCGAAAGCCGGGTGTCCTTGCCGATCACCACCAGGTGGCGCCGGTCATCCGCCGAACGGAACAGCTTGCCGGCGGCCAGGCCGACGCGCAGAGCGACCTCGGCGGTCATCGGATATTGGTTGGCCTGACCGCGAATCCCGTCGGTGCCGAAATAAGTCCGCTTCTTCATCCCGATTTCCGAATCTGGCGGCGCCTGTGGAAGAAACGTCGCGAAACTTAAGGTTTGTGGAGGCTCTGGCGCGCCGATGATAAAGCCGGCAAAACCCGGCGCCGCCTCCTGACCCATCAAGCTTACGCCCGGGTCCGGCTTCGACAAAGGGCCGTTTCAAGGCACGGTTTGGGCGCGGGAGCTTAGAGAGCATCATGTGCGGCATCATCGGCATTGTCGGCGTCCTGCCGGTCGCGCCACGACTCGTGGAAAGCCTCAAGCGGCTTGAATATCGCGGCTACGATTCGGCCGGCGTCGCGGGCGTCACCGCTCCGTCGAGGGTCGAACCGCGGCGCGCCAAGGGCAAGATCCGCGAGTTGGAGGCGGTGCTCGCCGCCGACCCGCTGGAGGCCACCGTCGGCATCGGCCACACCCGCTGGGCGACCCATGGCGCCCCCTCGGTGGTCAACGCCCATCCCCAGACCGCGGGCCGCGTGACTCTCGTCCACAATGGCATCATCGAGAATTTCGCCCCGCTCAAGGCCGAGCTGGAGGCCGAGGGCCGCGTCTTCGTCAGCCAGACCGACACCGAGGTCGTCGCCCATCTCATCGATCGCGAACTCGCCCACGGCGCCCGGCCCCTCGATGCGCTCAAGGCGACCCTCGACCGTCTGACCGGCGCCTACGCCCTGGCGGTGCTGATCGAGGGTGAGGACGAACTGATCCTGGGCGCCCGGCGCGGCAGCCCGCTCGTCGTCGGCCATGGCCAGGGGGAGATGTTCCTCGGCTCCGACGCCCTGGCGGTCGGGCCGTTCACCAACGCTGTCACCTATCTCGAGGAGGGCGACTACGTCGCCATCGACCACGAGCAGGCGCTGATCTTCGACGCCGAGGGTCGCGCGGCCTCTCGCCCGGTGCGTATGGTGGCCGCCTCCGCCGCTCTGGTGGAGAAGGGTAATTATCGGCACTTCATGGAAAAGGAGATCCATGACCAGCCGGACGCCTGCCAGCACACCCTGGCCAGCTACATCGATCCCATCGCCGGAGCGGCGGTCGCGCCCGGCGGATTTGACTTCGCCGGCATCGATCGGCTGCAGATTCTCGCCTGCGGCACCGCCTTCTATGCGGGCCTGATCGGCAAATACATCATCGAGAGCGTCGCCGGCCTGCCCGTCGACGTCGAGGTGGCCTCAGAGTTCCGCTACCGCAACCCGGCCGTGGCCGCGCGCACCCTGGCCGTGGCCATCTCCCAGTCGGGCGAGACCGCCGACACCCTGGCCGCCCTGCGCTGGTGCAAGGAACAGGGCCTGGCCACCGCCGCCATCGTCAACTCCCATGAAAGCACCATGGCGCGCGAGGCGGGCCTGGTCTGGCCGACCAATGCCGGGCCGGAGATCTGCGTGCTTTCCACCAAGGCCTTCATCGCCCAGGTGTCGGTGATGCTGGCCCTGGCCATCGCCGCCGCGCGCCGGCGCGGACGGATCGACGAGGCGGAGGAAAAGCGGCTGGTGGAAATCCTCCTCGAGGCCCCGCGCCTGTTGGCGGAGGCCATAGCCGTCGAGGAAGCCATCCGCCCGGTCGCCCATGACATCGCCCGCGCCCGCGACGTCCTCTACCTGGGCCGGGGGGCGATGCTGGCCCTGGCCATGGAAGGGGCGCTCAAACTCAAGGAAGTCAGCTACATCCACGCCGAGGGCTATGCCGCCGGCGAGATGAAGCACGGGCCCATCGCTCTGGTCGACGACCAGACGCCGGTCATCGTGCTGGCGCCGAGCGACGCCTACTTCGAAAAGACCCTGTCCAACATCAGCGAGGTCATCGCCCGGGACGGTCCGGTGGTGCTGATCACCGACGCGGCCGGCGCCGCCCGCGCGCCGGCGCAGGCGCGCATCGTGATCGCGCCGACCTGCGATCCGCTGATCGCGCCGCTGGTCTTCGCCGTGCCGCTGCAGTTGCTGGCCTATCAGGTCGGTGTCTTCAAAGGCGCGGACGTCGACCAGCCGCGCAACCTCGCCAAATCGGTCACGGTCGAATAGGAAGTCGCCCCGAGACGGACTGATCGAGGCGGAAACTTCGGATGAAGCGTGTGCGCAAGGCTGTCCTGCCGGTGGCGGGACTTGGAACCCGGATTCTGCCCGCCGCCAAAACCACGCCCAAGAACATGCTCAATGTTTTCGACCGGCCGCTGCTGGCGCACGTCGTCAACGAGGGCCGCGAGGCGGGGATCGAGCATTTCATTTTCATCGTCGGACGCGGCCAGTTGGCGATATCCGACTATTTCGACCACGCCTTCGAGCTGGAAAGCGAACTCGACACCCGCGGCCGGGCTAAGCTTATCGCCGATGTCAGGGCCGACCTGCTGGCGCCGGGCCAGATCAGCACCGTGCGTCAGATGTCGCCCCTCGGCCTCGGCCACGCGGTTTGGTGCGCCAGAGACCTGATCAATGACGAACCCTTCGCGGTGATGCTGCCGGACATGCTGATGGACGCCGATCCGAGCGGCCTTGCCCAGGTCGTGACGGCCTATGAAGCCGTGGGCGGCAATGTCATCGCCGTGGAGGCGGCGCCGGCGGGCGAGACACAAAAGTACGGCATTGTCGCCCTGG
>DATCEL010000040.1:0-2116 GCA_036510115.1 Caulobacteraceae bacterium | reverse complement strand
GCGTCGATGGCCTCCCGGCGCCGCTTGTCCTCCGCCTCGTGCTCTTGCGCATCTTTCACCATCCGCTGGATGTCCGCCTCGGACATCCCAGACGACGCCGTGATCGTGATGTGCTGGACCTTGTTCGACGACTTGTCCTTGGCCGACACGTTCACGATGCCGTTGGCGTCGATGTCGAAGGTGACCTCGATCTGGGGCACGCCGCGCGACGCCGGCGGGATACCGTCGAGACCGAACTTCCCGAGTAGGCGGTTGTCGCCCGCCATCGGCCGTTCCCCCTGGAACACCTTCACCTCGACCGAGCTCTGGTTGTCGGCCGCCGTCGAGAAGACCTCGCTCTTCTTAGTCGGGATGGTGGTATTGCGCGGGATGAGGGTGGTCATCACGCCACCCAGGGTCTCGATCCCCAGCGACAGCGGGGTGACGTCGAGGAGCAACATGTCCTTGACCTCGCCCGACAGCACGCCGGCCTGTACCGCCGCGCCGAGCGCCACGACCTCATCGGGATTGACGCCCTTGTGGGGCTCGCGGCCGAAGAATTCCTTCACCAGCTTCTGCACCATCGGGATGCGCGTCGAGCCACCGACCAACACCACCTCGGCGATATCGGAGGGCTTCTTGTTCGCGTCGGCCAAAGCCTTCTTGGTCGGCTCGATGGTGCGCTGCACGAGGTTGCCCATCATCTGTTCGAGCTTCGCGCGAGAGAGCTTGATCTGCATGTGCTTCGGCCCGCTCGCGTCGGCGGTGAGGAACGGGAGGTTGATCTCCGTCTCGGCCACCGACGACAGCTCGATCTTGGCTTTTTCAGCCGCCTCGCGCAGACGTTGGATGACCATCTTGTCCTTGGAGACGTCGATCCCCTGGTCCTTCTTGAACTCGGCGATCAGCCAATCCATGACAACCTGGTCGATATCGTCGCCGCCCAGGTGGGTGTCGCCGTTGGTCGACACGACCTCGACGACCTTCTCGCCGACCTCGAGGATCGAGATGTCGAAGGTGCCGCCGCCGAAGTCGTAGACGGCGATGAGGTGATCTTTGCTCTTGTCGAGCCCATAGGCGAGCGCGGCGGCCGTCGGCTCGTTCACAATGCGCTTGACGTCGAGGCCGGCGATGCGGCCGGCGTCCTTGGTCGCCTGGCGCTGCGAGTCATTGAAATAGGCCGGAACGGTGATGACCGCTTCGGTCACCTTCTCGCCTAGGTGGTCCTCGGCGGCCTTCTTGAGCTTCATGAGCACGCGGGCCGAGATCTCGGCCGGCGTCAGCTTCTTGCCGCGGATCTCGATAGCCGCCTCGCCGTTGGCGTTGCGCACCACTTTATAGGGGACCCGCTTGGTCTCCTCGGTGACCTCCTCGAATCGGCGGCCCATGAACCGCTTGACCGAATAGACGGTGTTCTCCGGGTTGGTGATGGCTTGGCGGCGCGCGATTTGGCCGACCAAGACTTCACCCTTGTCGTCCCACGCCACCACCGACGGCGTGAGCCGCCCGCCCTCTTCGTTCGCGATGACACTGGGATCCTTGCCGTCCATGATCGCGACGACGGAGTTGGTGGTGCCGAGGTCGATGCCGATGATTTTTCCCATGAGCTGAGTTTTCCTTTTTCGCTTGGCGCTTCGATGGTTTACGCCAGTTCGTGGCGGTAACGTAAACACCTCAGATCCCCCGTCAAGCTGGTTGGTCGACCTTCTGCGCAGAGGTGTGGAACCCTGGCGGCGTTCCACATACACTGAACATATGTTTCACCCGGTGGTCGAGACCTGGCTGGCGCGGCGCTTTGGCGCGCCGACGCCGGCGCAAGCGCGCGCCTGGCCGCTGATCGCGGCCGGCAAAGACGTGCTGGTCACGGCGCCCACCGGATCGGGCAAGACGCTGGCGGCGTTCTTGTGGGCCCTCGATCGGCTGGTGGGTGCGGCGATCGCGGCCGGTGGGATGCTCCCGGACCGGACCAGCGTCCTTTACGTGTCGCCGCTCAAGGCGCTGTCCAACGACGTGCGCCGGAACCTGGACGAGCCCCTGGCCGAGATCAAGGCGCTTGCCGTCGAGCTGGGCTACGCCGCGCCCGAAGTCCGGACCGCCGTCCGGACGGGAGACACCACCGCGCGAGCGAGGCGAGAAT
>DATCEL010000039.1:0-2570 GCA_036510115.1 Caulobacteraceae bacterium | reverse complement strand
CCTCATAGAGCGGGGCGATCGCCAGACCATCGGGTCCCCGCGTCGTCAGGCTGTCGATTTGGCCGCCCTTAAGGCTCTTCTCGACCAGGGCCAGCCAATCGGCGCGCGTGGCCGGCGCGAAATCCTTGGCGAGGGACGTGGGCGAAAGGGTCAATCGTAGACATCCCGACAGGAAAGCGCGGCCCGTTGCAGCCCTTCCCAACGGTCAGGTCAAGAGAACCGATCTCGCTGTCGGGGCCGCGAACGAGATCGTGCGCTGATAAGCTGGGACAACGGCCGCTCGTGGGCGAGAAGCCAAAGACAGCAATCGACCCAAAGCGGACATAGCCGCAGGTCCGTCTGCGATCCTTGGCGGATGTCCCGCTCCGAGTGATAAGTTGAAATTTTTCCCGCTCGGATGAACCGCCGAGGAGAAGATGAAGTACCTATTCGCTGCCATCATGGCACTTCCGATCCCGGTGTTGGCGTTCGATTCCGGGTGCAGGGGGAATCCAGCGCTCATCGGCAAGTGTCGGGCGGTGCGCGGAGAGATATCGATATCCGGAGATAGAGGATTGATACTTTCTCCCGACAATGGCGGCGTTACGTATATCATCCGTGCCGCGCCGCGCAGTGAGAGGGACATTCCGACCAACGTTGAGAATTTCCTTGGCAACACATTTGCTCATGTCAGTGGCGTGTTTGAAGCCTGCCCGATTCCCGTTCAGCCCACACAATTCCCACCGTCAGAGACGCGTTTCGTCTGCATCGACTCGGCCGCACAGCTGGGCGTCTATTACCTAGGTCACAGGCTAAAACACCACTGACGCCGCTTCGTGGTCACGCGTGAAACGCTGTTTCGCGTTGGAATTGTCCCGTCGCACTTGTCCCGGTGGTCGCCAATGTCCGCTTTCCACCCATCTCGGACGTCCCCCAGAGTCCGCTTGTTGGTTGGCCGTCGCGTTCTTGTCCCACGTGCGGACCTCACCGGCGCCTCCGGTTTTATGAGTACACGACCCAACCTGATTTGCGCCGGCGTGCAGTTTGGGCGTAAGCCGCGAGACATCCTATTCCCAGCCAACCTATAGGCTTAGATGCTTTCTCAGCGCGGTCGCTACGCCCTCAAGGCCTTGCTCAATCTGGCGCGGAGCGATGGCGGCGCGCGCGACGTCGGCACGATCAGCGCCGAGGAAAATATTCCGCGCAAATTCCTCGAGGCGATCATGTCGGACCTGCGCCGGGCGCGACTGGTCGAGAGCACGCGCGGCAAGCTTGGCGGCTATCGACTCGCCCGGCCCGCCGATCTGATCACCTTTGGCGAGATCATGCGGGTCACCAATGGCCCCCTGGCGCTCATCGCCTGCGCCAGCCGCGCCTTCTATCGCCGCTGCGACGATTGCCCCGACGAAGCGGCCTGCATTCTGCGCCAGGTCATGGGACAGGTGCGCGACGAGGCCTCGGAGATCCTCGACCGCACGACCCTGGCCAGCGTGCTGCCGGGCGGCTCGGCGATGATTGAGCTTGCCGAAATCGAACCAGTCGGCTGACCTGAGAGACGCCAGAGGGAGACCGCCATGCGCCTCAAGACCCCACGCATTCCGCCGGTGGACCTAGCCCGTCTCGACGAAGACCAGCGCGAGGCCCTGAAGGTTTTCGCCGGACCGCGTCCGCCACTGAATATTTTCCTCACCTTGGCCCATGCGCCCAAGGCCCTGGCGCGATTTCTGGACTGGGGGAACTACATACTTTCGCGGCGCAACAGCCTGCCGCCGAGGGAGCGGGAGATCGTCATCCTGCGCACCGGTTTTCTGTGCCGCTCGGGCTATGAGTTCGCCCAGCACAAGGCGATCGGCTTGCGCGAAGGCCTGACCGCCGAAGAGATCGAGGCGATTAAACAAGGGTCTGACGCGCCAGGCTGGAGCGCGGCCGACCGGGCCCTCATCCTCGCCAGCGACGAACTCCATTCAGACCAGTTCATCGGCGAGGCGACCTGGGCCGCGCTCAGCCAACACTTCGACCAGAAACAGCGCATGGATGTGGTCTTCACCGTCGGTCAGTACACCCAGGTTTCGATGATGCTGAACACCTTCGGGGTGCAGCTCGACGCGGGGCTGACGCTCGACCCGGACCTGGCGGCCTACTGACGTGCCGGGCCGCCTCGAAGGCAAGGCCGCCATCGTCGTCGGCGCTGGCCAGACGGCGGGCGAAACCATCGGCAATGGCCGCGCCACGGCGCTGTTGTTCGCGCGCGAGGGCGCCCGGGTGTTGTGCGTGGACCGCGTAGACGCGCGGGCGCGCGCCACGGCCGATGAGATCACGGCGGCCGGTGGCGAGGCGAAATCGTTCGTCGCCGATATCGCCAATCCCGACGACTGCGAGGGGCTGGTGCGGGCCGGGATCGAGGCGTGGGGACGCCTGGACATCCTGGTCAGCAACGCCGGCATCGGTGGCGGCGACGCGCCCGCGCACCTGATCGAAGCCAAGGCCTGGGAGCGGATCCTGTCGGTGAACCTCAGCGGCATGCTGTGGACCATCAAGGCGGCCCTGCCGGCGTTGCGCGCCCAGAAGGGCGGGGCCATCGTCAACATTTC
>DATCEL010000038.1:0-2215 GCA_036510115.1 Caulobacteraceae bacterium | reverse complement strand
CGAGGTGTTCGCCGCCGTCGCCGACGACGGCGCGGCCAGCAACGCTCCCTCCGGGACGGGTTTCGGCCTCATCGGCATGCGCGAGCGCGTGGCCGCTTCGCGCGGAACCCTGGCCATCGACCGCGGGAACGGATGGACGGTGACGGCGCGCCTGCCTGTGGTCGCGCGCGCCGAAGAACTCGAGGAGACGTCGTGACCATCCTGCTCGTCGATGATCACGCCCTGGTGCGCGCCGGTTTGAAGCGGCTGCTCGCCACCTTGTCGCACGAGGTCATCCTCGAAGCCGCCAACGGCCGCGACGCCCTGGCGCTGATCCGCCAGGAACGGCCCGATCTGGTCATCCTCGATCTGAACCTGCCGGGCGTCGGCGGCCTCGAGCTTCTGCGGCGCATGATCCACGCCGGCGCAGGGCCGATCCTGGTGCTCTCCATGCATGGCGAGCCGCTCTACGCCAAGCGCGCGCTCGAGGCGGGCGCGGCTGGCTACATGACCAAGAACGCCTCGCCCGACGAACTCCTCATCGCCGTGCGCCGGGTGACCGCCGGCGGCCGCTATGTCGAGGCCGAACTGGCCCAGGCCCTGGCGGCGCCGGCCGCGGGCGCTCCCCTCGATCAGCTCAGCGCGCGCGAACTGGAGATCATGCGCCTGCTCGCCTCCGGCGCGAGCCTGGCCGAAATCGCCGCCGCCGTGGGCGTCGGCTACAAGACCGTGGCCAACAACTGCGCTCAGATCAAAGCCAAGCTCGGCGTCACCCGCACCGCCGACCTGGTCCGCATGGCGATTGAGACGGGAGTGAGTTAACCGCCGCGCTTCATGGTCTCGCGGGCGATGACGATCTGTTGGATTTGGCTGGAGCCTTCGTAGATGCGGAACACGCGCACGTCGCGGTAGAGCCGCTCGATGCCATGGTCGGCGACATAGCCGGCCCCGCCGAAGATCTGCACCGCCCGGTCGGCGACGCGGCCGACCATCTCCGAAGCGAAGTATTTGGCCGCCGCCGCTTCGAGGGTGACACCCGCGCCGCCATCGCGCTTGCGAGCGGTCTCCAAGGTCAGGGCGCGCGCGGCCAGCGCCTCGGTCTTCGAATCCGCGATCATCGCCTGAACAAGCTGGAACGAAGCGATGGCCACTCCGAATTGCTTGCGCTCGGCGGCGTAGGCGACGCAATCGGCGATCAGCCGCTCGGCGACGCCGACGCACACCGCCGAGATGTGCAGGCGGCCGCGATCGAGCACCTTCATGGCCAGCTTGAAGCCTTCGCCCTCCGCCCCCAGCCGGTTGGCCGCCGGCACGCGCACGCCATCGAAGTTGACGTCGCAGATATGCGCGCCGTGCTGGCCCATCTTCTTTTCAGGCTTGCCGATCGAGAGGCCCGGCAGATCGCGCGGGACGAGAAAGGCCGAGACCCCGCCCCCGCCCTTGATCGCTGGATCGGTGCGCGCCATCACCGTGAACAGATGCGCCCGGTTGGCGTTGGTGATGTAGCGCTTGCCGCCGTCGAGGACATAAACATCGCCTTCACGCTTGGCCGTGGTGCGCACCGAGGCGCTATCCGATCCGGCCTCGGGTTCGGTCAGGGCGAAGGAAGTGATCGTCTCCCCCGAGGCGATGCCGGGTAGCCATCGAGCCTTCTGTTCATCGCTGCCGAACATCACCAGGCCCTGGCTGCCGATGCCGACATTGGTGCCGATGGCCGAGCGGAAGGCGGGGCTGGCGTGGCCGAGCTCCATGGCCACCAGGCATTCGTCCTCCATGGAGAGGTCGAGGCCGCCGTATTCCTCCGGGATGGAGAGACCGTAGAGGCCCAGCCCCCGCATTTCCGCCAGCACGTTCTCCGGCACGGCGTCGTTTTCGGCCACCTCGGCTTCGATCGGCCGCAAGCGCTCGCTCACGAACCGGCGCACGGCCTCGATAAGCTGGGCGCGGGTTTCGGCGTCGAGGGCCATGGCGATCTCCGGCTGGCTTTGGCGCCAGAGCCTAAGGTCGTATATCCGCCTTCGCAAACCCCTCGGAGAGATCATGGAAGGCGGAGACACGCGCTGGACGCCGCAGGTGATCCAGGAAGGGGAATGGGCGGGCTGGAGCCTATGGAGTCCCGATCCGTTCGAACTCCTCGCCGGCCCATTCTACGCCAGCCGCGACGAGGCCGGCCGGATGGTCTGCGCCTTTCGCGCCGAACGGAAGCATATGAACGGCCACGGGGCCATGCACGGCG
>DATCEL010000037.1:0-2061 GCA_036510115.1 Caulobacteraceae bacterium | reverse complement strand
GCATGGCCTTGGAGGTCGGGGTTCAATCGATCAATGAAACGCTTACCGCCCTGCGCGCCGACGCGTGGCTGCACGCCCATGGCGATATCGCCTCCCCGCAAGGCCGGGCGATCAAGGCCCAGGTCCGCGCCGCCTTCTTCGGCGACGCCGACGATTGGAAAGGCATGGTCGCCGGTCAGTCCCTGCTGGCGACGCGACAGGCGGTGGCGGGGCTCACGGGGTAGGGGGCGTCGTTCTCTTCCCTTCAATCACCCGCGAGTTAGCCGAGGGGCGCCTGGACGCAGTGCGTGAGGACTATCGATCGCGGGCGTGAAACCCCCACCGCCGCGGTTCGATTCCGATGCTTCAGGTTTCCCGCCGCCGAAGCAACGGCTTCGCTCAATGGAGTGGCGCGACGCCGCGAAATTCCGTATTCGCACCCTTTGCCGATGGGGCGCCGGCCGCGGCGCCGCAGCGAGGGCGTCGAGACGAAGAGACGTTGCAGCGCCGGGCGCGTCGCACCATCGCCGCGTTCTGTCGCGCCGCCGCTGCCGCGCTTCGGCATTGCGGTCCCAAGCCTCGGCAATTGCCGGCCGCGGTGGCTGTCGTGGCCGCGGCGATCAGGGCGGCGACCAGAGCCAGAGTCCGTCGCATGTGTGATCCTCCATTGTGGAAGCCCAAGCTCCCCCGGGGCTGAGGCGAGAGTAAGGCGCCGCGCGCCCGCGGGGGCGAAGTTCGCCGCAGCCTGGCCGCGCCAACTCTCCGCGCCGCATGACCCGCCCCACCCACAACCAAACCACTTGACAAGCCAGACAGTCGTTCCGTCACGGCGCAAGAAAAAAGCGCCGCGCCACCTCCCCCGGCTTCGCGAGGGAGGAGCGGAGAAATGTCACACGTCGCGCTCTCCTCCCCCGCGCTTGCGGGGGAGGAGGACCGCGAAGCGGTGGAGGGGGCGTCGGACCCACGCACATCACGCGGGCGAAGCCCCGATCGGCTGCCACAACTCCACCTTCACGCCGGCCGGATCGATCAGCCAGGCGAACCGGCCGTAGGGTTCGTCCTGGCGGCCGGTCGGTTCGACACCCTCCGCCTTCGCCATGGCCAGAATCCCGTCAAGGTCATCGACGATCAGATTGATCATGAACGGGGCCGAGGATGGCTGGAAATAATCCGTATCGGGAGGGAAGGGCGACAGGGTGGTCAAACCGCTCTTCGGATGGGGGAACGTCGCCGTCCCGAAATCCTCGAACCGCACCCCCAGCACGTCACGATACCAGGCCCGCCAGGCGTCCGGATCGACCGTTTTCACGAACACTCCGCCCAGTCCGAGCACTCTGGTCATGGCGGTCTCCTACTTCACGCAGGTCAGGGGTGCGGCCGCGGTCAGGGAGGCCTGATCGGGAAAGCTGTAGGCGCCGTTCAGGGCAGGCGAGGGGGTCTGGCGCTCGAACCAGGGAAGGAGGGCCTCGGTCTGCAGGGTGTAGGTCTTCACCGCGCCGCCCAACTGAACGGTCTGTTTCCACAGTTGCTGGGCGGCCGGCGCGTCCTCCACCGCGTCGCCGACCTCGATGTATTTCTGGAAGCAGCGGTTGTGGTTGAAGGCGTCGCCCCACTTCAGGGTCACGCTGGTGATCAGCGGATCGTGGACGACCTCGGCGATCTCGTGGGCCAGAGTGGTGGCGTCGGGCGAGGGAACGGTGAAGGCGTCGTTCACCCCTTCCAGCCATGAGGTGTAGGTATAGACAGTCGCGCTGGCCTTCTTCTGGGTATAGAAGAAGGCGTGGTAACCGAAGGCGCTGGCCTCCAGGGCGTTGTAGGTGACGAACACCACATAGGTCTGGGGCGAGGAGGCGCGCAGCCAGGCGTTGATCGGAGCGCCCTGGCCGACATCGATGATGCTCCCATCCTTGATCACCCCCAGCAGATGGCCATCCCTGGTCTTGATCACCCTGACCGCGCCCGGCGGTGCGACGATGTCGATGGGCGCCGACACCGAGGGCGAAAAGAGGGTGTGCCAGCGGCGCGGGGCGGCGGGGAATTCGGTATGCAGCATGGCGTCGATGAACTGCAGATTGCCGGCGG
>DATCEL010000036.1:0-2427 GCA_036510115.1 Caulobacteraceae bacterium | reverse complement strand
CGGCGTCGGCCACCGGCGTCACGGGGATCGCCGGTGGCCCGGGGAAGGTCACGCCGCGGGTCTGATACCGCGGCTCCATCCAGCTGAAGCCCTGGTGGGTGAAGTACATCGGCGCGTACATGTGAAAGCTGGCGATCAGGTTCGGATCGCCCGGCGGGACCGCCAGCGTGTCGCGCAAATCCTTGGCCGACGCCCAGTGCGCCCCCTCGACGATGATCAGCCGATCGGGATCGATGGCGCGGACGGCGGCCACCGCGCGGGCCAGGATCGGGTTCCAGACTTCGGCGGTCAGCTTGTCGGTCGGCTCGTTGAGGATCTCGTAGACCACCGCGCGCGGCATCCCACGGTAGCGCGTCGCGATCTGGCGCCAGAGCCCGACCAACCGATCGGCGTGCGCCTTGGGCGCCTTCATCATCGGCACGTAGTGGTGCAGATCGATGATGATCGCCAGATCGTTCGAGAGCGCCTGATCGATGGCCCAGTCCATCCGCCGCAAGAACGGTCGGTCGATGGCGTAGGGCGGGGTGGCGCTGGCGTGCGACGAGATGCGCATCGGCACCCGGACGTGATCGAAGCCGGCCTCGTGCACGACCTTGAAGTCGGCGGCCGACAGCGACCAGCCCCAGTCGCCCTCGTTGGGCGCGTCCATGGCGTCGCCGAAGTTCATTCCCCGTTTGAGCTCGGTGGTGGCGTGGGTCTGCGAGCGCCCGGTCTTGAACGCCTCGATCCGCTCGGCGGCGGTTCCGCAGCCGGCGGCCAGCCCGAGCGCGACGCAGGCGACGCCCGCCCGCGCGGCGATCGTTCGGGGCAGCCTATCCTTCGGTCGACTTTGTCTGTGCATGGGAGCGCCGAGTTTCCAGCACTAGCAAGGTCCGGGCCAGTCTGACGACACGCGCTTCGCGCGATTTACGGGAATCGCGGCGGACGTGGTGCTCGGCGCGGATATCCGCGACGGACATCCGCGACGGACGTTTGTCTCACCCAATCTCCGCCCGAGCGGTCTTTCGGCGGGTCGAGGGGCAAGTTTGTCACGCCATCGGGAAGTGAGGCGCGTGGCACTCAACTTGCTGTACGCTCCGGGCCATGACCCCCAATCAGACCCCGATGCGTTCTGGGAGCCGGCCCATGAGGCCCGTCGCGTTCGCGCTGGCCGCCGTTCTGACCGCTGGTGCCGCGGTGGTCGCCGGCTGTGCGGGCACCTCGGGCGCCGTGCGAGAGCAGCCGCTATCGCCCGTCGTGCCGCCCACGACGCCGCCGGCCCCACAAATCAATCCCTTTGCCGGCGCGCGCCTCTACCACAACCCGGACTACGTGCAGGCGGTGCAGGCGCTGGAGCCCAAGCATCCGGCCGAGGCGGGCCTCTTGAAGAAGCTCGAGGCGCTCCCGACCGCCATCTGGTTGTCCTCGATCGCCGACACCAAGGACGTGCCCCGCTACCTCGACGACGCGCTGGCGCAACAGAAGGCCGGCGGCGAGCCGGTGGTCACGACGTTCGTGCTCTACGATCTTCCGAACCGCGACTGCAACGCCCAGGCCTCCGCCGGCGAGCTGGACGCCACCCCGGCCGGCGAAGCGCGCTATCAGCACGACTACGTCGACGTGATCGCCGCCGCGTTTCGCGCGCACCCCGATCAGCGCATCGCGGTCGTCGTGGAGCCGGACTCGCTGGCCAACCTGGTGACCAACATGGGGACGCCCAAGTGCGAGGCTTCGGCCGACATCTACAAGCGCGGGATCGCCTACGCCATCACCAAGCTCTCGTTGCCCAACGTGTTCCTGTACCTGGACGCGGCGCACGCCGGTTGGCTCGGCTGGCCGAAGAACGTCGCCAAGGCCGCGCCGCTCTTCAAAGAGGTGCTCACTATGGCGGGCGGCGCGGATCGCATTCGCGGCTTTGCGACCGACGTCTCGAACTACGATCCGGCCAAGGACCCGACCGCGCCGAAACGGGTGGCCGCGTATCCCGCCAACGACGAGCTCGGCTACATCGACGATCTCGCCGCCGCGCTGGCCAAGGTCGGCATCGAAGGCAAGGGCTTCATCGTCGACACCAGCCGCGACGGCCGCGCCAACATCCGCACCGCCTCCGGCAACTGGTGCAACATCAAGGGCGCCGGGCTGGGCGAGCGGCCACAGGCCAATCCGGCGCCCAAGATCGACGCCTATCTCTACGTCAAGGTACCCGGCGAAGCCGACGGAACCTCTGATCCACAGGCGCCGCGCTTCGATCCCAACTGCGCCTCCGACGACGCGGCCCCGAACGCGCCGCAAGCGGGCAAGATGTTCGATTCCTTTCTCATCGACCTGCTCAAGAACGCCAACCCACCGCTCTGACCAATTCCCCGCGGTAGCCGGCAGGCGTTCAGCGGGGTCGCAGCCGGCTCTCTGGGCTTGCCAGAGTGACCGTCTTATCAATTTGGGGCTGCA
>DATCEL010000035.1:0-3005 GCA_036510115.1 Caulobacteraceae bacterium | reverse complement strand
CTGGGCGGCCCAGTCGGCGCTGATCTCGTCGCACGACATGCCCCACACCTTCTCGGTGTAGGTCTTGAAGAAGATGCCGAACAGGCGCTCGCCGAACTGGTTGCGCACCCATTGGTGGAAGGTGGCCGGATCGCCGATCGGCGTCGCCTTCGCCCAGCCGAACGAGGCCATGCACAGGGCGCTCTCGATCGGGCCGAGGTTCCGCAGGGCCTCGAAGGCGCGCAGGGGATAGGCGTAGAACTTGCCGCCGTAGTAGATGCGCGAGAGCCTCGGCCGCTCGATGAAATCGTCGGGCAGGATCTCGTTCCACAGATCGACCACTTCCTTCGACTTAGAAAAAAAGCGGTGACCGCCGATGTCGAACAGGAAGCCCTTGTAGTGGGCGGTTCGGCTGATCCCGCCGACATAAACAGGGTCCTGCTCAAGCACCAACACCTCGGCCCCCGCCTGGGCGAGCTTGTAGGCGGTGGTCAGGCCGGCCGGCCCCGCGCCGATGACGAGGTTCGGGATCGCAATGCTGTCGCTCATACTTGACGCGGCTTTCCCTGCCGTTGAAACACCTAAGGCTCCCCCGCCCCAGTCAGCCCTAAGCGCGCGCCACGTCACACATGGTAAAGCATCCACGCGATTTGAGTAGGGCCAGCGCGCCCGCGACAAATTTCCGCCGGGTCGGGCAGTCGGCATTCGCGGCCTTCTTCGCGAGCCTCACCAAGGCGCCAGACCTGAGCGGAACAAGATCCTTGGTTCTGACCACGCTCGCCGTCGGCGTGATTATGTGCGTGGTGATGTCGATCAGTCGCAACATCATGCCGGGTTTCCGCGACACCGACGACGCCACGCGCCTGGTCATGGTCCGCGCGCTCGCCAATGGGCGCGGCTGGTACGACCAGGCGATCGGGCGCTTCGATCCGCCTCATGGGCTGTGGATGCACTGGTCGCGGCTGCTCGACGGCGGCATCGCCGGCCTGATGCTCCTCCTGCGCCAGGTCATGTCGCCGGCGAACGCGGAATACTGGACGCGTTTTTGCTGGCCGCTGATCTGGGTGTTTCCGGCGACGGCGGCGGCCTTGGCCTTGGCCCGCAATCTCGGGGGGCGCGCCGCGGTGTTTCTGGCGGCGGCGGTGATGGTCATCGATCCCAACGCCTATCGCCAGTTCGTTCCCGGAAGGATCGACCACCACGATATCCAGATCGTCTCGGCGATCGTCGCCATGGCTTGCGCCACCGCCCGCCAGCAAAGGACGCGGTGGGCGGCGATCGGCGGCGCCGTAGCTGGCCTCGGCCTCGCCATTGGGCTGGAGGCGCTCCCGTTGCAGGCGCTGATCGCGGCCAGCTATGGCGCCCGGCTGATGGTCGACAGAGACGCGCGCCGCCCAGCCGCCGCCTACGGCCTGGCGATCGCCGGGGTGACGACGGCCCTGTTCCTGATCCAGACGCCGCCCTGGCGCTGGTCGATGTCGTTCTGCGATTCCCTGGCGCTCAATCTCACCGCCGGCATAGTCGTCGGCGGCGTGGGGTTGGCGCTGGCCGCGTGGTCGGCGAAGCGCGCCGGGGCCGCCTTCCGCGTCGCTCTGATTTGCGCCGCCGGTGCGGCGGCGCTCGGCGTCTACCTCACCATCGATCCGCAATGCATCCACGGACCCTTCGCGACCATGAACCCGGAGGTGAAAGCCTTTTGGTTCGATCGCATCCAGGAGGTCCAGCCGCTGAACAAAATGATGCGCATCCAGCAGGGGGCGGCGATCGCCGCCGCCGTGCTGCTGGTGCTGTCGCTCATTTCCGCCCTCTATCTCGCGGCCCGGAGCTGGCGCGAACCCGACCCATCGGCCCTGCTGATCCTGGCGGCGATGATCCTCGCCTCGATCACTGCTTGGTTCGCCTGGCGCATGCAGGACTACGTCTATTGGCTGGGCCTGCCAGCCTTCGCCGCCGCCTTGAGCTGGCTTGGCCCGCGCGGCGTGCGGGACTGGGTGCTGGCCTGCGCGGCGATAGCGCTGTCGCCCGCCGTGGCCGGCGCCGAGGTGACCGGCGTCGTCAATGTCCTGACGCCCCACCACAAGGGTGGCGGCTATATCAATGCCGGGCCGAGGTGCTTCGCGCACGGCGCCTATGGCCCGCTCGCCGCCCTGCCGCCGGGCGATGTGCTCGCCCCCCAGGATCTGGGTCCATTCATCCTTGTCTACACGCATCAGTCGGCGGTGGCCGCGCCCTACCACCGGATGTCGAACGTTATCCTTGCCGTGCATGAGTTTTGGAATGCGCCGCCCGACCGGGCTGGGGCCATGGCCCGGGCGCTGGGGGCCGACTATGTGGTCGATTGCCCGCCGTATCCGCTGATGGCGGGACCGCACGGTCTCGGCTCAGCCTTGCGGCGGGGCGAGATACCGCCCTGGCTGCGTAAATTGTCGGCCCCAAAGCAATCGTTACAGATCTATCAAGTCTTGCCGCCAGTCGCCTCCCCACCGCCGGACGCAACCTTTTCGCCCCGCCCGAATTGAGACCCATCGTCGCCACCTTGGGCGATGACAATGGGCTAGGCACAGGAATCGTCTGTTGAAACTCTGGCAATGCGGTCGCGCCGTCCACCGGCTGACCTGCGCATTTACGACCTACCGACGCTGCGAGGCGGGCGCCTCGTCCAGCGAGTACGCGCTCATGCTTCTGGTTTTGGGCGGTTGTGGGATTGTCATCATGCACCACCTCGGCCACCGGATGGACGGCGTTTTCACGCGCGTCGCCGTGGCGATGAGAACCCCCTGACGAGCGCCGTTTCCGCGCGACACAGTGTCGCACCGGGTCACGGTTTCAATTTCAGCAGAGTCAGTATCTGGCCGCGAAAAGCGGAGCCTTTACTTAACAATACAGAAAGAAGGCGCGAACCTCACCGGGGTAAACTTCGGCGCGCCTCCGTCTTACGCGGGAGCTTGGTAACTAAGCGTTGATTCCTCCGTTCGCGCGGGACATCATACGGTTTCAGCCTCGGTCTCTAGGGTCGGGGCTGCCCG
>DATCEL010000034.1:0-5559 GCA_036510115.1 Caulobacteraceae bacterium | reverse complement strand
GAGGCTCTGCTGGAGAGGCTCGCGCCACGGACGCCGCTGATCCTCTGCGGCCATTCCATGGCCGGGCTGCACGTGCACCGATTGGCGACGCGAAAACCCGATCGCGTGGTCGGCGTGGTCCTGGTCGACGCCACCACCCCGCAGTCGATGCGCTCGAAGTTCGTCAGCGTGGCGATCGCCCAGTTCGGCGGCGTCTCACGCTTGGCCGCCTGGGGCGCCGGCGCGGGCCTGCTGAAACCCTTGGCCGGCACGGCGCTCGGCGATCGCATCGGCCTGGGCGGCGACATCGCCGAGGAGAAACGCTGGGCGTTCGGCGACGCCAGGCACAATGCCGTCGCGGCGGCGGAAGTCGCGGAATGGCCGGCGGCGGCGCGTCAGGCCCTCGAAGCCGGCGAGCTCGATCCCAGCCTGCCAGTGGCGGTGATTCTGGCCGGCCCTCCCGACGGGCGGTTCGGCCTCAAGGCGATGCAGTCGGCGCCGGCGCTCGCTTCGCGCTTCGGCATGGTCAAGCACATCCCCGACGCGAACCACGCGTCAATGCTGGCCGGTGCGCATGCGGAGGTGATCGTGAGCGGCGTCGAACATGTCCACGCCGCGGCGATGCGAGTGGAGGCTTAAGCCCTCACAACCTTCTTGGGGGCGGGCAACAGACCCTCGCGCTGGGCGCGCTTGCGGGCAAGCTTGCGGGCGCGGCGCACCGCTTCAGCCTTTTGCCGAGCGCGCTTTTCGGACGGCTTTTCGTAATGCACGTGCCGCTTCATCTCGCGGAACGAGCCTTCGCGCTGCATCTTCTTCTTCAGCGCCTTGAGCGCCTGATCGACATTGTTGTCGCGGACGAAAATCTGAACCAAGTTTGCTCCTCAGCGGTTCGAGCCGGATTGCGCGCCGGCCACGCGAAACGCAACGCCCGACAGACCCCCGCCGGAACGAGGCGCGCAAATATCAGACGGGGCCGCTCTTGTCCATCGCTCGCCGGGGTGTAGAGACCGGTGGGTGACGAGCGATCGCGACCCGCCGCCCGACTGGGCCGACCAAGCCGAACAGCGGCTGCTCGACGCGGCCCTGCCGTTCGCCGTCAAGCTCGGCTGGACAAGCCGGCTGATCGCGGCGGCCGCGCCCGGCGCCGGCCTCTCGGCGGCGGAAGCCGAGCTGCTCGCGCCCGGCGGCGCCCGCGACCTCGCCGCCCTCCTCGCCCGCCGCCATGACGACCGCGCCCTCGCCACCTTGGCGAGCGTCGACCCGATGACGCTGAAGGTGCGCGAACGCATCCGCGCCGCCGTCCTGGCCCGGTGCCAAGCGGCCATGGAAGACGGCGAGGCGACGCGGCGCTGGTGCGGTTTTCTCGCCCTGCCCATGAACGCGCCGCTTGGGCTGAGATTGGCCTGGGGGAGCGCCGATGTCCTTTGGCGTTGGGCCGGAGACAACGCCACGGATGAAAACCACTATACCAAACGCGCCCTGCTGGCCGAGATCCTCATCTCCACCCTGGCCGTGCGCCAAGCCATGGGGGCCAACGCCGCCGCGGCGCACCTGGACGGCCGAATCAACGGCGTGATGGCCTTCGAACGCTGGAAGACAGGGATCAAGCCGGCTGAGTTCGCCGAGCGAGCAGCGGGGGTGCTGGCGCGCTGGCGATATGGCCGCGGCAAGCGGGAGAGGACAGCGGCGATGAGCCATTCAATCCCGGTGAGGCCCTGATGGTCGCGGTCACGCCGGCCGAGGTCGAAGCCGCCGAGTTCCCGGCGCGGCCGCGCGATCGGCCCGAACTCACCGTTCGCTCGCTGCTCGCCGGAGCGATCGTGGCGGCGATCATGGGCGCGGCCTATCCCTACATGGTGCTGAAGCTCGGCTTTGGACCCAACGTCTCCATCGTCTCGGCTTTCTTCGGCTTCGTGATCCTGAATCTCATGGGTCGGGGCGGCTACGACCGCTGGCGCAACAACATCGTCCAGACGGCCGGCACTTCCGCCGCGCAGACCGCCTTCATGTGCGGGGTGTTGGCGGCCTTCGACATGTTGCGGGCCTCGAGCGTGGTGAAGTTTCACCTGAACCCGACGCCGCTGCAGACCTTCGTGTGGCTGACCTGCGCCTCACTGCTCGGCGTCCTCCTGGCCGCCCCCATGCGCCGCCACTTCATCGTCGACGAACAGCTGGCGTTCCCCGATGGCATGGCCGCGGCCGAAACCCTGATGGTCCTCGACCCGCCGGGCGGCGACGCGCGCGGCGGTCTGGCCTGGCGACAGGCGCGCAACGCGGCCGTGGTGCTCGGCATTGGCCTTGTCGCTTCGGCCATCGTCATGCTGATCCGCGACGACGCCAAAATCTTCGAACTCATTCCCGAAGGCTGGGACACTGGGGCCCTCACCCTCGGCGCTGTCGGCGCGTCTTTCGTCGTCGCCAGCATGGGTGTCGGCGCGGCCTACAGCCTGCTTTCCGTCGGCACCGGCCTCATCGTGGGCTTGAGGATAAGCTTCTGGCTGATGGTCGGCTGCGTGCTTGGCTGGATCGTCGCCCCGCTCTTGCTCATCCGCTACGGCCTGCTCCCTGATCACGCGAGCCGGCTTCAGGTCCTCTATTGGATCATGTGGCCGGGCATCGGGATGATCATGGCCAGCGGCCTGACCGCGCTCGCCCTGCGCTGGCGCTCGCTGATGGAGGCGTTCAAGGCCTTGGGCGCGGCGGGGGGCGCGGGCGACGAATTCCCGCTGCGGTGGACCATCATCGGCGTTGTCGTCCTCGCCGTGCTGTTGTGCGTGATCCAGAAACTCATCTTCGGCCTGCCGCTGTGGATGACGTTCGTGGCGATCCTGGCCACCGTCCCCCTCATGCTGGTCGGCCTGCGGGCGCTGGGCGAGACCAACTGGGGCCCGATCGGCGCCCTCTCCAATCTCATGCAGGGTCTCTTCGCTGCGGTCGCGCCGGGCAACATCAACGCCAATATTCTGGGCGCGGGGACCACGGGAACCATCGCCGTCACCTCTGAGGGCCTGATCCAGGACTACAAGGCCGGTCACATGATCGGCTCGACCCCGCGCTCGATGACCATCGCCCAACTCATGGGGGCGCCGATCGGCGCCGCAGCCCTGGCCATCGTCTATCCGGCGCTGGTCAAGACCTACGGCCTGGTCGGACCCCACGCCGAACTGGCCGCGCCGGGATCACGGCGCACGGCGGGATTCGCCGAACTTCTGTCGGGCGGGGCCGACAAGCTGCCGCAGTCGGCCCTGTGGGCGATGCTCGCCGCCGCCGTACTCGGGGTCATCTTCGCGATCGTGGAGACCAAGCCACGCTTGCGGACCTGGGCGCCGTCGCCCACCGGGCTCAGCCTCGGGGTTCTGCTGCCGTTTGCGTCCGTGGCCAGCATGTTCGTCGGCGCCGTGGGAGGCTGGGTGTGGCTGCGCACCCGCCCGCGCTCAGCGGCGATCTACACCATCCCGCTCGCCTCGGGCCTTATCGCCGGGGAAGCCATGGTGGCCGTGGTCGTTCCAGTGCTGCTCTGGCTGCACCTCGGCAAAGGATGAGCGCGCGCCGCTTGAGCGGCCCGTTCAGACTGATAGGCTGGAGAAAAGCAAAGGGAGGCCGAGCATGACCTACGCGGGCGCGCGCGTTATCAACGATGCCGATAGTCACATTATGGAAAGCCTCGATTGGCTGAGCCGCTACGCCGATCCGGCGGTGCGCGGCAGTCTCGTGAGTATGCGTCTTGAGGCGGGCGGCGCTGGAGCGGAAAAGGCCATCGGGCGCGCCCTCGAGCGCTTGAAGGATCCGGCGGCCACGGCCGAGATCGCCTCCAATGTCGTCGCGGGACCGAAGGGCTGGGCAGCCTATGGCGCGACCGACCCGACCGAACGCCGCCACGCGCTGGACGACCTGGGCTTTGCCCGGCAGTTGGTGTTCACGACCTTCGCCGGATCGCAGTTCCTGCCGTCGCCCGAGCCGGACGTGAAATACGGCGGCGCCCGGGCTCTGAACCGCGCCATGGCCGATTTCTGCGCCGGCGACTCGCGCCTCATCGGCGTGGGCGTTGTGCCTCTCGACGATCCCCAGCGCGCCGTCATCGAGGCCGGCCTGGCGATCGAGACCGGCTGCGGGGCTGTCTGGATCCCAGCGGCGCCGGCCGGAGAGCGTTCGCCCGGCCACCCCGACCTGGATCCGTTCTGGGCGAGGCTTAGTGAAGCGCGGATCCCATTCGTCCTGCATGTCGGCGCAACGGCGAAGACGCTGCAGCCGGCCTATCACGCCAACGGCCACCCACGGCCGATGGACTGGCTGGGCGGTGGCGAGAACCTGCGGGCCAAGGACTATTTTTCGCTGTCGTTCGCGCCCCAGAACTTTCTCTGCGCCATGACTCTCGATGGCGTCTTCGACCGTTTCCCGTTGTTGCGCGGCGGCGTGATCGAATTGGGCGCCGGCTGGGCGCCGGATTTCCTGCGCCGCCTCGACCAGGCCTGGAAAGGCTGGCGCAAGACCGATCCTGTCATCGGCGCCCTTTCCTGCCCGCCGTCAGAGTTCATCCGGCGCGCGGTTCGATTTACGCCGTTCGCCACCGAAGACGCCGGGGCGATCATTCGCGAAGGCGGCGCCGAACTGTTCATGTTCTCCTCCGACTTCCCGCATCCTGAGGGGACCAAGAACCCGATCGAGCGCTTCGAGAGCACGTTCGCGGGATTGGACGAGGTTACGAAGGATCGTTTCTATCGCGCCAACTTCGAGACCCTTTTCCCGGCGTGAGCGATCCGCTCAGATAGTGGGAAGGCGCGGGCGACGCGCGAGCCACTTGTCGACCGCGACAAGCATGACCGCCACGATCAGCAGCGCGGCCAGGAGGGCGGCGATGCTCAAGGAAAGCTTAGCCAGGCCGAGCTTCGCCGGATCGAGAAACCAATAGGCGTACCAGCCATCGACCGTCCCCCGGATAAGGGCGTAGGCGCAATAGAGTCCGGGTGGGACCAGCGCCCACCCTGCATCGCGCCACTTCAACAGGCCATGGCCGGCCAACGCCCAGCTGAGAAGAAACAGGAGTGGCGTTGCATCATGCAAGGCGTGGTTGGCGACAGCTTGCCAGCCTGTCGGCGACCAGGTCGATCGCAGCGCCACGGAAAACACGATGCCCACGAAGGCGATCGACGCGGCGGTCATCAGCCTCGCGCGCGGACCGGCGACAGGCGCGCCAGGGGCGAGGGTCATCATGCTGGCGATGATGGCCACGCCGAGATTGGTGAGAATGGTGAAATAGCCAAGGTAGCGCCACAGCGCCGCGCCGGGACTGGCGCCCTCGCTGGTCATGGTCTGGAACGTCAAGGCGAACTGAAGGGCGAGGCCGCCCCAGGCCACCAACGCCGTCAGCGCCGCCGCGCCCCGAGCCCATCGCCCGATTGGTCCCGCCATGACCGATAGCGTGGCCCTATTCGCCCGTGCGATTCAAGGGACTCTCCGCCACCGACGTGTTGGAGGAGACTTCACCGATCCAGACGGTGCAGGCGGTTGACGTGGCCCATTTTCCGGCCGACCCGAGTCTCGCGCTTGCCGTAGAGCCAGAGGCGCGAATCCGGCTCCCGG